>NZ_JBQJIM010000039.1:0-71526 GCF_052078295.1 Crossiella sp. CA198 | reverse complement strand
CACGTCGCTCAGGAACTCAACGGCCGTCCACGCAAAACGCTCGGCTGGGCCACCCCAGCCGAGCGTCTGCGTGATCTACTCACCGCCTAAACCACAGCGGTGTTGCAACGACCCCTTGAAACCGCCGTTCCCCGGGGCCTTTCTCGTTGCTACGTCAGGACATCAGGCCAGTACGGTCCAGGTGTCCTTGCCGCGGAGCAGACCCGCCAGGTCGGGGGTCTTGCCCTGCTTGGCCTGCTCCACCTGGGCGCGGGCCTGGTCGTCGTAGGTCGGGCGGGGCACCGAGCGGAACACACCGGTGACGGTGTAGTCCAGGTTCTGCCCGCCCAGCCGGGACAGCGCGAAGGCGTAGCTGGGGTCCTGCAGGGTCGCGTCGTGCACCACGAGCGCGTCCTCGCCGACCTCGTCCACCTTGCGCACCACGAACGAGCCGTGCTGGCCCTCCCGGATCACGCCGTACTCCTGCTCGGCGCCGAACCGGATCGGCTTGCCGTGCTCCAGTGGCACGATCCGCCGTTCCTTCTCGCCCGGCTCCTTGAGCACGTCGAAGGCGCCGTCGTTGAAGATCGGGCAGTTCTGGTAGATCTCCACCAGCGCGCTGCCCCGGTGCGCGGCGGCCTGCCGCAGCACGTCGGTCAGCCCGGCCCGGTCGGAGTCCAGCGCCCGGCCCACGAAGCTCGTCTCCGCGCCCAGCGCCAGCGAGATCGGGTTGAACGGGTGATCGAGGGAACCCATCGGGGTCGACTTGGTCACCTTGCCGATCTCGGAGGTCGGCGAGTACTGGCCCTTGGTGAGCCCGTAGATCCGGTTGTTGAACAGCAGGATCTTCAGGTTCACGTTGCGGCGCAGGGCGTGGATGAGGTGGTTGCCGCCGATGGAGAGCGCGTCGCCGTCTCCGGTGACCACCCACACCGACAGGTCCGGCCGCGACACCGAGAGCCCGGTGGCGATGGCGGGCGCCCGCCCGTGGATGGAGTGCACCCCGTAGGTGTTCATGTAGTACGGGAAACGCGAGGAGCAGCCGATGCCGGAGACGAAGACGATGTTCTCCCGCTTGAGCCCCAGCTCCGGCAGGAAGCTCTGCATCGCGTTCAGGATGATGTAGTCACCACATCCCGGACACCAGCGCACTTCCTGGTCGGATTTGAAGACCTTGGCGGTCTGCTTCTCATCCGTCGTCGGAACACCGTCCAGGCCGCCGATGATCGGCAACCCGATGTCGACCGCGGTCATGCCTTGACCCCCTGGATGATCTCGATGAACACGTCCTGGAGTTCCTCGGCCTTGAACGGGGTACCCGCGACCTTGGTGTGGCTGATCGCGTCCACCAGGTATTTGGCCCGCAACAACAACGCGAGCTGGCCGAGATTCATTTCCGGGACGAGCACCTTGCTGTAGCTGCCCAGCACCTCACCCAGGTTGTTCGGGAACGGGTTCAGGTGCCGCAGATGGGCGTGCGCGACCTTGAGGCCCAGCCTGCGCACCCGGCGCGCGGCGGCGCCGATCGGTCCGAAGGTGGAGCCCCAGCCGACCACGAGCACCTCGGCGTCGCCGGTCGGGTCGTCCACCACGAGGTCCGGCACGTCCACGCCGTCGATCTTGGCCTGGCGCAGGCGGACCATCTTGTCGTGGTTGTCCGGGTCGTAGGAGATGTTCCCCTTGCCGTCGCCCTTCTCCAGCCCGCCGATCCGGTGTTCCAGTCCCGGCGTGCCCGGCACGGCCCACGGACGGGCCAGGGTCTCCGGGTCGCGCAGGTAGGGCCAGAACTCACCGGAGCCATCGGGTGCGTTCGGCTCGGTGGCGAAGCTGACCCGCAGGTCGGGCAGGGTGTTGACATCGGGGATGAGCCACGGCTCGGATCCGTTGGCGATGTAGCCGTCGGAGAGCAGCAGCACCGGGGTGCGGTACTTCAGCGCGATCCGGACGGCGTCCACGGCCATCTGGAAGCAGTCCGCGGGTGTGGCCGGGGCCAGCACCGGGACCGGGGCCTCGCCGTTGCGGCCGAACATGGCCTGCAACAGGTCGGCCTGTTCGGTCTTGGTGGGCAGCCCGGTGGACGGGCCGCCCCGCTGCACGTCGATGATCAGCAGCGGCAGCTCGGTCATCACCGCGAGGCCGATGGTCTCCGATTTCAGCGCGATGCCGGGGCCGGAGGTGGTGGTCACGCCCAGCGCGCCACCGTAGGCCGCGCCCAGCGCCGCGCCGATGCCGGCGATCTCGTCCTCGGCCTGGAAGGTGGTGATGCTGAAGTGCTTGTGCCGGGACAGTTCGTGCAGGATGTCCGAGGCAGGCGTGATCGGGTAGGTGCCGAGGAAGACGGGCAGCTCGGAGCGCTGACCGGCGGCCACGATCCCGTAGGCCAGCGCGGTGTTGCCGGTGATCTGCCGGTAGGTGCCCTCGGCCAGCTTGGCCGGGGCGACCTGGTAGGTCACCGCGAACGCCTCGGTGGTCTCGCCGTAGTTCCAGCCGGTGCGGAAGGCCAGCACGTTGGCCTCGGCGATGTCGGGCTTCTTGGCGAACTTCTCCCGCAGGAAGCGTTCGGTGCCCTCGGTCGGCCGGTGGTACATCCAGGACAGCAGCCCCAGCGCGAACATGTTCTTCGCGCGCTCGGCGTCCTTCTTCGACAGCCCGGTGGCTTCCAGCGCACCGCGGGTCAGGGTGGCCATGGCCACCTTGTGCACCGCGTACGGCTCCAGCGAGCCGTCCTCCAGGGGGTCGGCGGCGTAGCCGACCTTGCTGAGGTTGCGCTTGTTGAACTCATCGGTGTTGACGATGAGGATGCCGCCGTGTGGCAGGTCCTCGATGTTGGCCTTCAGTGCCGCGGGGTTCATCGCGACCAGGACGTCCGGCCGGTCGCCCGGGGTGAGGATGTCGTAGTCGGCGAAGTGCAGCTGGAAGCTGGACACCCCGGGCAGGGTTCCTGCGGGCGCCCTGATCTCGGCGGGGAAGTTGGGCAGCGTGGCCAGGTCGTTGCCGAAGGCCGCCGCCTCCGACGTGAACCGGTCGCCGGTCAGCTGCATACCGTCACCGGAGTCGCCGGCGAACCTGATGACCACTCGGTCGAGCTTGCGGACCTCCGCGGTCTCGTGGCCCGGGGTGCTCACACTCATGGGCTCGCGATCCCTCTCTCACCTCACGCGCCTGATCGGCCGCTACTGACGCCGATGCTCCCCCAGCGAGGGTAGTCCGGGTCAGGGACCGTCTGCGTCGGGGAACTCACGGTTCGGATTTGCTGGAACTGCCTTGACAACCGCATACACACGGTAAGGCTGCCCTTGCTGTGCTTTTCCCGAGGAGACGCAGGTCACACCCGGCATCCCAGCCAGTGCTACCGCGGGGAGCGGTTACTCGACGGTAACACTCACTTCCCGCTGATCCGGGCCTTCATCGCGGCCAGACGTTCGGCGAAGGCCGGGCTGTTCATCGAAATGAGCTGGGAGACCAGCTCGACCTCGACCGCCTCGGCGTGCTCGGTCACCGCCGCGGTGCGGCGCATGGACTGCTTGGTGGCCAGCACGAGTTCGCGCGGCGCCCCGGCAGAAGCGGCGGCCAGCTCTACCGCCGCGTCCACCACATCTGCCGGTTCGCCGGGTGTCCGTGCCCACACCAGACCGGCCTTCTCGGCCGCCTCGGCGTCCAGGATCTGGCCGAACAGGGCCATTGCCCGCGCGGTCTGCGGGCCGGCGATGCGGTCCAGCATCCAGGTCATGCCGCCGCCGGGGTGGATGCCCAGCTGCAGGAAGCGGGCGTCGAAGCGGGCCAGCGGGCCTGCCAGGCGCACATCGCAGGCCAGAGCGAGGTTCAGCCCGGCGCCCACCGCGGCCCCGTTGACCGCGGCGATGGTCGGCAGCGCGCAGTTGGCCACCGCGAGGAAACCGGCGTAGATGGTGCGCAGCCCGGCCTCGCGGGATTCGCCGAGCGCGGTCAGGTCGGCGCCCGCGCAGAAGGCGGGCGGGGCGCCGGTGACCACCACGGCGTTCACCTCGCCGTTGTGCTCGCAGGCGGTGATCGCCTCGGCCAGGCGGGTGGAGATGGCCGGGGTCAGGGCGTTGCGGCGGTCGGGCGCGTTGACCGTGATGATCGCCACCCGGCCACGCTGCTCCAGGAGCACCTCAGCTGACATGGCCGTGATCCTGCCGTATTGAGGTGGCGAAGTGCCGATCCGGGCGGTGATTTCCGCCTCTTCAGCGAGGCGGTTCCGGCGCGGGCGGGCGCTCCAGCAGGGTCGAGAGGATGACCGTGGAGACGGTGCGGTCGACGAAGTCCAGTGCGCGCAGCCGTTCCAGCGCGGTCTCCAGGTGGTGGATGTCGCCTGCCCGCAGGTGCACGATCGCGTCGGCCGAGCCGGAGACGGTGTAGGCGGCCACCACCTCGGGCAGGGATTCCAGTCCGGCGCGGATCTTGCCGGGAGTCACGTTGCCCTGCCCGTGCACCTCCACGAAGGCCTCGGTGCCCCAGCCGAGCGCCTCCGGGTCGACCACCGCCGTGAAGCCACGTAACACGCCCGTATCCAGCAATTTGTCCACCCGGCGCTTCACCGCGGGGGCGGAGAGACCGACGCTGGAACCGATCTCCGCGTAGCTGGATCGGGCGTTGGCGACCAGGCACGAAATGATTCGATGGTCGATGGTGTCCATGCGCAACATTCTGCCCCAATCCGGGCGCGATGCGGTGTTGAACGAACGTCAGGTGGCCATTTACATTTCGAATCATGTCCTCCGCTCTCGACGTCTCGCCCGCCGCCTCGGTGGAGACCTCCGCGATCGCCGCCCCGGCGGTGCGCACGCCGACTCGTCGTCGTTACCTGATGTGCCCGCCGCGTTACTTCACGGTGGAGTACTCGATCAACCCCTGGATGGACCCCAGCCAGCCGGTCAGCGCGGACCGGGCGCTGGAGCAGTGGACTGCGCTCAAAACCAGCTATGAGTCCCTCGGCCACCAGGTCGAGGTGATCGAACCCGCCCCCGGCCTGCCGGACATGGTCTTCGCGGCCAACTCCGGCACCGTGGTCGACGGCCGGGTGCTGGGCGCCCGCTTCCGCGCACCCCAGCGCGCGGAGGAGGCCGAGCACTTCCGCCAGTGGTTCCTGGCGCACGGCTACCGCGACGTGGTCATGCCCACCAGCGTCAACGAGGCCGAGGGCGACTTCGCCTGGACCGGCCGCCTGCTGCTGGCGGGCACCGGCTTCCGCACCGACCCCGGCGCGCACGCCGAGGCCCAGGAGGTGCTCGGCGTCCCGGTGATCTCCCTGCAGCTGGTCGACCCGCGCTACTACCACCTGGACACCGCGCTCGCGGTGCTCGACGACCGCCCGGAACAGGGCCTGGTCGTCTACTACCCGGAGGCCTTCTCCACCGGCTCCCAGCAGGTCCTGCGCTGGCTGTTCCCGGACGCGGTGCTGGCCACCGCCGAGGACGCGGCCTGCCTCGGCCTCAACGGCGTCTCCGACGGCCGCAACGTCATCCTGCCCACCGAGGCCACCGCACTGGGCGAACGCCTGGCGCTGCGCGGATTCCACCCCGTCTACGTGGACATCTCCGAACTGCGCAAGTCCGGCGGCGGCCCCAAGTGCTGCACGATGGAACTTCGCGGCTGATCAACCCTTTTCCGAGGCCGCAGGTCAGAGCCTTGAAGCCTGCCTGAGCTGCTAAAACCGGCACCGTGGACGAGTGTGTGGAGGCCCGCCTTCTGCCTCTGTCTGCGGCCGTCTGCCCCCGTCCACGGAACATGCACGGAACAGCGAAGGCCCCCGGCAAGATCACTCGCCGGGGGCCTCACCTACTAGTCTACCTGCCCAAATTCCCTAGAACGCAGGTCCGAGGAAGGACCCGATCCGCGTGTTGGACGCGTCCTTGTTCCCGTCGATCACCTTCCAGTAGGTCTTCATCAGGACCTCAACGCTGTGCCCGGCGCGCTGAGCTACCTCAGCGACCGGCACACCAGCGACCAGCCACGTGGACACTGCCGCGTGACGGAGGTCGTACGGGTCACCGGCTAGCGGTGACGCTGTCTGCTCAGGGGTGAGGGCGATCTTGCGCGCCCGCTTCCAGGTGTGGGTGTAGACCGTGGCGTTGATCGGGCCGCCGCTCTCTTTCCCCCGGAACAGCCGCCCGTCCGGCGTGGTGCCGAACTCGGCGAGATGATCGCGGAAGGCACGCACGAGCTGAGGGGGGATCGGCACCGATCGGGTGTCTCCCTCGGCCCGGCGCTTCAGATCCCGCGCCTCCCATAGCTCGCCGCTATCGGTGTACCGCGCATTCGAGCGGGAAGCCGACTTCTCCAGCGTGACGGTGCCCCACTGACCGGACTCCTCCCACTGATCAGCGTCCGCGTTCCAGACCTGGTCCGGCAGGCTGAGATCCTGCTCGCGGATGCGGTTGACTTCAGAGGGCCGGAAGCCTCCGAAGTACATGGCCGCGAAGAAGGCGTACAGGTACTGGTTCTGCCCGTAGCGGCCTACGTAGGTGACTGCGGCGAGAAGCTGAGCCGCCTGCCGGGGGTTCACCACCACCCGAGGATCGACCTCTGCGTTTCCCCGCGTGAGCGCGATCTTGCTACCCGTGACTGGGTTGCTGGCTAGCTCCTTGAGGTCTACCCCATGCTGCATTACGTGGTGGAACACTCCGCGGCGGGTTCGCGTCGTCCACGCTGCGGCTGGACGCCCGTTCAGGTTGCGGCCGAGTGCGGTGAGGACCTTCCCGAGTTCGGCCTTGTCGTCCAACTCCTTGACCGGCCGCGAGTGCTTAACCAGCCACTCCGCCACCTGATCCTCTTCAGCCGTGCGCGGCCTTTCCCGCTGGTTCTTCGGCAACAGGAGGGTCGTCAGCACTCGGCGGACAGTCCTTGGGTCCGGGGCGTGCTTGTCCGGGCGCACGAACGCAGCGACTGGGACGGCCAAGGTGTCGACGTGCCGCTTCCGCGTGTTCGGGGCTGCGGTGTCCCACTCGTGATCGATGTACTCCTGGGCCAGCTTCAGCAAGGACCGGGCGGTGAGCTTCCGGTACTCGGACTGCGGAAGCCCGGTCCGGGTGTCGAACGGCTCCCCGTTCTCGGCTGCCGCAATGAGCTGGCTCCGACGGCGGTCAGCGAGCTTGAACGTCTTGTACCACTCGGAGTGCTCCTCACCTGCCGTAATCCAGCGGACCCCCCACGGCTTCGGCCGCCGCTTCTGCCCAGGCCGCGGCTTGATCTCCTTGAGCGCCCAGACGTTGACCTTGTACGTGGGGTTCATGCCGCCTCGCTCTGGAGCGACTTCAGCCAGGTCAGGAAGTCCTCACCCAGGATGCGAAGCGAACCGTTGGGCAGCTTGCGTACCACCGGGGCGGCCCCCGGTACCTGCCGCCACTTGTAGAAGGTGTCCCGGGAGATCCCCAGACGCCGACAGAAGGTCAGGACGTCCATCAGCTCATGCGGGTCAACTGAGCGCTGTTCCATTGTTCGCCCCTTTCTGCTGGCGGGTGGTTTTGATGCGTTCGGCGATTCCTGCCGCGAGTTCGCGTTCGGCTTCGGTTCGGTGGCCGACCGCGAGGAAGTTCCAGTGATTGACCACCGTCACCTGGTCCTCGGTGACGCCGAGCTGGGTCAGGGCTTCGGTGCGGCGGTAGTGCCGCTGGGTGCCGCGGATTTCCTTGAACGTGGTGGAGTACCGGCGCGACTTGGTCAGGAAGTGGCCGCGGAAGCCGAGCATGTGCGCCCAGCGCCGCAGGTTCAGCCCGTCATAGACCTGGTAGCCGCCCAGTTCCCACGCGGTTTCGATCATCCGCCGGTGGTGCGGGGAGATGCCGGTCAGGTTGGCAATGGCCAGTTCGGAGTGGATCTGGCGGTCTACGGTGTCGGTGGCCCCGGTGGACTTGGTGGCGTACTTGGCGATGTATCCGGCGAGCCGGGCTTCGCTGATCAGCCCGTCGCCGTCCTCGAAGTCACCGGCCGAGGCCGCCTGGATCGTGCGGGTGTCCAGCTGTGCGCCCCAGACCAGCGGGAGCACGCGCCCGCAGGGACGGCAGGTCTCGACCCGGACCGAGGCCGCCGCCGCGTGGATCGCGGTGGTGAGCAGTTCGGCGCTGGCCCACGCCGGGGCCGGGTCGGTAGGCCCGTCAGGGCCGTCCAGGCGGATGACCGCGTGGAAGTGGACCAGGCCGCGCCGCTGGTACTCGGCGACCTTGGCGTAGGAGAGCCGGGCGTGGTCACCGAAGCGGGAGACCGGGATGCCGGCATTCGTGGCGAGCTTGCGCCGCAACGCGATGGTGAAGCGGTGCCACAGCTTCCCGGCGTGGTTGTTCCACAGCACCGCCGCCTCGTAGTCGTAGGCGGCCGGGTCGACCGCCGTGCCGAGGCGGGGGTCATCGGGGTGGTGGAACCCGCCGCAGGAGCAGCGGAGGGTCTTGCCCGAGCGCGCCGGGCGGGCGGTGTGGACCGCGCCGAAGGAGGGGCGGTCAGGGTCGCGAACACCCGGGGGCGGTCGGTGACCGTGGCCGGGATGTCCTTGCTGGTGTCTCCGGTGAGTCCGGCGCGTACCAGGTGGAAGGCGTCGGCGGCGTAGCGGTCGGCGCAGGGCTGGCACAGTGCGGCGCGGCGGGTGCCGCAGGGGATGAGGATGTGCCCGGAGCGTTCGGCGAGGGTGGCGCCGGTGGTGTTGTGGGTGACGTTCCAGCGGCCGGAGAGGTGGATCGGGTGGGCACAGCCACCGGCAGCGATCACGTTGGCGCGCCACTGGTTCCAGTCCGGAGCCTGGACACGTGCGGCAATGCGGTCATCGAGAGTGAACGTCATCGTGGGAAAACCCCCGTACGGTTCAGGGGCACGACACGGCGGGCAGAGGCAGGGTGCACGCGAATGTCGTGCCCTGCCAACAAAAAGAAGACGACTTACGACGGAACCGAAGGCGGCTCGGAGAGCAGGCGCGTCGCGTAGTGCAGCGGCACCCGCAGCCGTTCGGCGATCTCGTGTGCAGTGACCGCACGGCCCGCACCAGCAGCGTCCCGATGGACCGCGGCGAGTTTGGAGCGCATCGACTCGGACAGCCCCGCCGATGAAGCAGCCGACACCGGGACTGGAGACGTGGCCACGGCACTAGGTACCGGCGAGGGCGACGCCGAGGACGCCGACGCGGCAACCGGGGCTAGGCGGTCACGGGCCTGCACGCAGGCGCTTTGCATGTGCGGAATGACCTCAGCGACGAGGTACACGACCAGCGGAATCACGATGTGCACGAACACCGACCCCGCCGACGGCGAACCGGTAGCCGGGGCCAGCGCTGACCACACATTCATGATCAGCGTCGAGGCCAACAGCAGGTGTTTGAGCCGATGCACCGCCTTGTACGCGGTCGCAACGCCACGCGCGAGCATTTCGGCTTCCCACCGCAACACCGTAATCAGGACACCGGCGAAGCACGGTTCGACCAACCACGCGCCCCACCACGCCGGATCAGCCGCGGAGAGGCCACCGGCCAGGAAGTCATGTACCCCAACCGTGGTGTATCCCAAGCCGCACACCAGAAACAGCCACATCGAGCGGATCAAGCTGACCCGCAGCCGATCCATGGTGACTGCCTGCAAGAGCGGATCAGCAGCCAGAGCATGCAGCCGATGGGATTCGCGCAGCTGCTCACGTAGACGGCGGACCCGCCGAGTCACACCGGGGGAATCCCGTGCTGACTCCTGAATGTTCCCAGGTGGGGCATTGGTGTTGTTGTCAGACAACGGAAAAACCTCCTTCCTGTCCGTTGTGGACGGTGATTGAGGGGAAGGTGTTAGCGGCGCAAGGCCGAGATCGCCGAGCAGATCAGGTATCCAGCGACCAGGGCCACGACGACGGCGCTGGCCACACCGAGCACCAGGTAGGTACCGGCGATCGCTGCGACAGTGACCAGCAGTGCCAGCAGCAGCCGCAGCACACCACGCCAGGACAAGCCAACTAACAGGATGGGACGCATCGAGTCCTCACAGAGTTTGATGTTGTGGGGCAACGGTTTCTGGTTGAGGTGTGCTGCTGGGTCAGACCGGCACCGGATCAGGCCGCCTCGTCGGTGGTGTGCCGACGGTGATAGGCCAGGCGTTCTGCGGCGCTCATCCCGCCGAGCACACCGACGGTGTTGTCCCGTTCCTGACGATCAGCCGCTTCACGGGTCAGGGCATCGGTTCGGCACTGCGCCAGCACTGGACACCCCGCACAGATGGCCTTGGCCTCCCGTACTCGGTTGCGGTCCAGGTGCGGACTTCGACCCGACCGGGTGGCGCACGCGGCGAGCCGGTGCCAGGCCGGACGTTGCCGAGTCGGCCCGAACAGCGCGTTCAGCAGCGTCCGGTAGCCGAGATAGCCGGGGTGATCATATGAGGGGGAAGACATGGCAGCCTCCAGGCGGCAAAGCCGTTGGTAGGTAAGGAAAAAAGGGGAACACAGGCCGGGAAGACGCCGCGGAATGGGTTTCAGGCGGCCCGTAACTTCGGGTTGGGCTTGACGAACTGGACCAGTTCGGCCAGGTCCGCATCGTCGCTGTAGGCCAGGCGTACCCGTAGCGGTGTGCGGGTGCGTTCGTTGACCACGAACCCAATGCCGGCAGTCTCGGCCACCGCCGGGATCTGATCGGCGATCGCACCACGAGCCCGCGCACCATCACCTAGCACCATGTCCGGGTGGGTGGAGCTGGTCACCCGCAGGCACAGCCGGGTGGGGAACAGTTCACGCACCTCGACCACGTCCTTGGACGGCTCTTGAACGTAGGCGTCCACCACGTGGTGGGTGGCCCGACCCATGGAGGTGGCGCGGGAGAGCAGGCCGGAGATTTCCCGTGCCCGCATCGGGTTGTAGGCCAACAAAGTGCCGATCTCATCGACGATCAGATAGTTCAGCGGATACTCCCGGCTGATCGGCACCTTGCGAAGCCGGGCACGCTGCATCCGCCGCTGGGTGGCCTCCATGTCCTCCACAAAGGACTGAATCAACTCCGCGCACGAGTCCGGATCGGTGGCGTAGCAGCCCGGTGGAATCATGGGCTGAATCCAGGAGAACTCAAGCTGCTTGGGATCGCACACCCACACCCGGACAAGGCCGTCTCGGATGGCGGGGGCCAGCGCCCGCAACGTGGCAGCCGGAAGGCTGTTCTTGCCCGCACCGGTCGCCCCCGCGGTCAACGTGTGGGTGCCGTCCAGACGTCGGTACCAGTCCCGCCCGAACTCATCTTCCCCCACATACAGCCGGGTGAAATCGACGTCCTCAGCGGCACGGGGCATGTCCGGGGCCGGGATGAGGTAGGTGAACGGCTCGGTCCACTGCGTCACCAACGCCACCACCCGAGGGGAAACCTGTTCCAGGGCAACCCGTTGCGCGTTCAACCCCGCAGCCAGATGGACCAGTTTGGATTCATAGTCCACCGCGGCCTGCCCGACCGGCAGCCGGACATAGGTCGAGGTGACCGACGGCGTGAGCGCACGAACCTTGAGCACACGGGGGTAGTGCAGCTCCCCGGTGCGCCGGTGCTGGACCACCAGGCCGCAGGCATCGAGCAGGTCATGCCACCGCCGACCCGCAAACGCCCCTGCCCAGCGCTGACGCAGCGAGCGCAGCACCGGAGCCGCATAGGCGTCAAAGGAACCAGGGTGCGCCCGATACCAGGCGCCCACCCCCGCAGCCACACCAGCAGTAGCAAGACCTGTTGGGGTGTAACCAAATTCGGCGCACGCAACACCTAGCGCGGTCGGTGCCGCGAGGATGCCGGGATGCCGAACAAGCCACAGGGCCGCTTTGAACTCCGCGCCCATCGTGCGCTTGGTCTGATCGGTCTTGCCCATGATCACCCACCTGCCGATCGGCGCAGACACATCCGCACCACCACAGCGGCCACGGGCAGCGCAAGACCGAGAATCGGGGCGAGCACAGGGAAAAACAGCGACGCGGCAAGGACCGCGAACAAGTACAGCAGGCCGAGGTGAACGGCCTTACGCTCGGACATGACCTCACCATCCCTTTCACCAAGGGGGAGGGCTCGGCCCGACCGCAACGCCCACCAGGACAGCCACGATCGGGCCGAGCCTGGGGAACAGATACGGTGCGCAGCAACAACAAACGTGAGCTTGTCGCTTGCTTCTAGCGGGGGAGCTGGGCGCGTGCGTGCGAGGTTTCCACGGTCAACACGGCCATGGACTGCGTGAGTGCATCATGCAGCCCGAGGAAGCTCTTGCGGTTGAACGGGATTCCGGCCAGGGCATCCCGCACCAGTTTCATGGCCCTGTCCATATCGGACAGTGCCACATCGAGTTGACGCGACATCTCACACCTGCCATTCCCGAGCAGTCAGCTCCGCCTCATACCGAATCGCCTGCAACTTCAACGCTTCCAGATCCGCGCACGCCTTGCCATACAGCACAACCAACTCATCCGGGGAGGCCATCCGCCACCCACCCGCAGGCGTCCGCCGCTGGGTCATGAGCACGATGAACCGGCGAAAACACGCCAACTCTTCGGTCAAAAGGTCCAGCGCGGCAACGAAGGTTGCGTACCGCTGCTGCGCTGCACTCAACCGCACACCCATCACGCCTCCTCATGGTTCTGAGTCCGATGGACTTTCGTGGCCATGGCTACCCGCTGCGTAACCCACACAGCAGCCTCAGAAATATCCTGCTGCGCATCATCAGCGACCACCAGTTGCCGAGCTTGGAAGTATCTGTAATCACACATAATCTTCTCCTCCCTGCCAAGGATAAGAATCTCCTTGTCCACCAGCTCAGCAATCGAATCAGACTCCCAGCGAGGAACCTTGCTGCACACCGAACCCATCCCGCCCCAGAAGTACGCCTGACGACGATCCGGACAGTAGAAGTACACATGTTTGCCCACACGGTCGATGATGATCGCGGCCCAACCCACCGACTCCATATCGGCCACCAGATTCGCAAGCTCCGGGGCCGGTTCTTTCTCCTGCATCACTCCTCCTGTTCGTGCGCGGTGCGCGCCATTTCTTGTACCGCGTGCATGGCCATACGCGGCATCAGCTCGTGTGTGCGCGGCGGAATCATCAACCGTGAGGCCAACAATCGTTCACCGCCACACGTGATGTGCACTAAATCACCCAGTGCCACAACGTCTTTGGCGACCAGATCCCGGATGTGTTCGCACTGCCAGCGCGGCAGCTCACACGCCGCACCATCGGGGCCATCAATTCGATAGGAACGCTGGGAACGCCCCACCATGGCATGAGGTCCGCTGCTGATCGTGTTGAGAACCAACACCGAGGAACCTACCCCCGCCGCAGCACGCACCGCCGCCATCACCGCGGCTAAATCCGCCTCCTGAGAGTTCGACATTGTTCTTCCCTCCCTTACCTTTCCCGATCGTTAGGTGTCCTTACCCTCGCGGCGACAATGGTTTTCCAGCATCGTGATGGCATGCGAGCGCGCCAGCGCAGAAAGCTCCTTGCTGACATCACCAGCCACGCACAGCTCGTACATCCACAACCGATCCAAGCCATAGCGAACCCGGATGAGACTCCCGACGGTCAGCACATCAACTTCCACCATGGTCTTGATCGCCTCGGCCTTCCAGCGGGGCACCGGGCTGCACCGGTTCGATCCGTCCACCGCGTACGGCAAGCCCGAGCGGATGCACAACACGTGCGGTGTCTGCTTGATGTCCTTGACGACCAGAGCCACCGTGCCGATCGAGAGCGCACCCCGAAAGTCCGACTCCCACTCGCGCCCATCTGATTCATCCATTGTTGTTGCCTCCCTTACGTTTCTGCTTGGCAACACGATCAGCGAGGTCTTCCCAGCGGGGTAACAACCGTTGGGTGGAACGCGGCACGGCCAGCAGCGTCACCGACATCACCACCGCCCCACACCGCAGACGCACCTCATCACCCAGGATGAGAAAACCCTGACGAAGCAACTGGTTCACGACCTCGCCGGTATGCCGCGGGGCAACCTGTATTCGGTCGGTGTCGCACTTGCGATAGACCCGCCCAGCCGCCCCACCCAGAACCAGCAGCGACCCCAACGCATCGGTCACCACCGCCAGGACAGCGCCAATGTCGTTGACCACCCCACCCGCACGCCCTGGGCGTGGCGCAGGCTCAACTACCTCCTGCCCAAAAAGGTCCGTCGCCATAGCCTGTTGTCCTTTCTGTGTAACGGAAACCAAGGCCAACCCCGGAGCACCACTACGACGATCCGGGATTGCCTTCACTTCCGGGCACCCCACACACGGGGCACCGGTTTTAGGCATGGCTCGACCACACTGTGGAATTCTCAAAGAACACGCAGCCCACAAACACGGCTTAGAAACCGTTGGGGGAGAAGAAAAATAGAGCAGAGCGGGTCAGTTGCGTTGGCAAGCCCGCGGAATCCCTGCTAAGCGGCAGCTTCGCGGTAGACCGGCTTGAGCCCCTCGGCCTTCCACCACAAACCTGACGCGGTGATCACACCCGCCTCGTTGCGCATCTCGTAGGTGTTCAGCACCGGCGCGACCAGCTCCACGTAGGTGCCTTCCTCGAAGCCGGGGCCGGGGTCGGCAGGCAGGTTCACCTTGATCTCCTCACCCTTGCCCGGACGCCGGCCGTCTGCGGTCGGCAGCGGCTTGGCGAACACCGTGATCACGTACTGCTCCACACCGGTACGCCGGTCCACCACCGGCGCCAACTCACCGTTGTCCAGCTCACGGACCTTGACCGTGGGTGCCTCGGTCACCAGCAGCCGGAAACCAGCCAGGGCCACCGGGATGTTCTGCAGCGCCATGTCTCCTCCTATATTTGGCCTTGCCTGACCTACTTTGCCATAGAGCGCCCTAGGGCGCAATAGGGCATACGGTAAGAGGTGTCAGCGACCCCTGCCGCGTGCCCTAGTGCGTGCTAGCGCGGGGTCGATACAGTGGACATATGCAGCTCAGTGGGCCGGGATGGCCGTACCAGCAGCTTGCCCGCGACGTGATCCGACGCATCCGCAGCGGCGAGTTCCCGCCAGGTACGCGCCTGCCGAGCTTGCGTGCCCTGGCGCACGAGTACGACACGACACAGACCACCGCGGGCAAGGCGATCAGCGAACTGAGCAGTCTCGGGTACCTGTTGCCCTCCCGTGCGGGGGGCGCATTTGTCGCTGATGCACTCCCCTCGGACGAGCCGACTGCGCCCGGTGACGTACACGCGCTGGCCGCTCGTGTGGGTCAATTGGAGGCACATGTGACCGCACTCACGGAACGTGTGGCGGAGTTGGAAGATCATAAAAGTCGTTAGCCCGTATGGGTTTTTCTCGTTCGCTGTCATGCTTCAACGGAACCATCACGAGCGCACGTGCCGTCAGATGTGCCGAGCAGTCACCAACAAACAGTCACAGTGTGACCACCTGTGACTCTTTCTTGGTCACACCTTGTGTCACATCCGAGGGGGAGAGAGACGAGGAGCAGTGCCCGACGATGACGACTTCCCCACCGAGTTCAAGGTTTTTCGGGATCTGCGAGGACATTCCCAAGAAGCGCTAGGAAAAAGACTCGGTTACGACCGTAGCTACATCAACAAGATCGAAAACGGAAAGAAGCGGCCCCCTGCTGACTTTGTCCGCAAAGCAGATGCCATCCTGGCCGCTGGTGGTCTGCTGTATCGAGCATGGGAATCCGATCGACGGCTAGAGGATCAGGAACAGTCCACATCGGACAGTGCTGGCATCGGCCATGGACTCATCAACGAGCATGAAGATACAACGCTGGCCTACAACGACGGCGAATTCGTCATCACAGTTCAGCGCACGCTGGTGAACAATTCCCTGGAGCCTGTTGAGCGGTATCCGATTCGTATCTCGGTTAACCGGTACCCGGATCAGCCTGACCGCTACAAAACCTTGTACCGCAACGACCCGTTGCTGTGGGAAGAAATTCAACTCGAAGCCCACTGTAACGGTGAGCCGATGTCATGGCAGGTCAAAGCCGACCACGACGCCATCAAAGAACTGTACCTGCTGTTCAAGAATCAGAAGATGCAGTTTCCCTTGTATCCCGGTGAAACTGCCCAAATCGTTTATTGTTTCCGTGTGCCTGCGCGGAAGTGGGGGCCGTGGTTCCAGCGGGCTATCCGGTTGCCCACCAAAAAGCTGACGGTGACGCTGGATTTCCCGATGGATCTCTCGCCTGCGGTATGGGGCAAAGAAACGACCGCGGCGGTCTATCAGATGCCGTTTCGCACGCCCATTCACCGGATCGTCAACGGTGATCGAGCGTTGTATGTCTGGACGACAGATGATCCGCCCCTGGATGCGCGGTATAGGCTGGAGTGGCATTTCAAAGCCGATCCAGAAAAAGAGAACGATATCGTGCAAATTAGCCCGGCTCAAAGTATGGCCGACCTGGGTATTGTCCAGGTGGGTGCGGACATTTTGGCGCACACAGCCCTGCCGTTTGACTTGCCCGCCGAGGCAGCCGAAGCCCGCCGGGTGATCACCGAACTACACACCTGCATGGCGCGCGTGCAGAACGTTCACGTGTTTTCCAAGGGCATGGGTGTTGCAGCCCCTCAGATCAACATCCCCCGCGCTGCTGCTGTGGTCCGCACCGCCGCGGGCGAACTGATTACCCTGCTGAACCCTCGGATCATCGACGCTACCAGCGAATTCGACAAACAATACGAAGGCTGCCTGTCGTTTTTCGATGTACGCGGGATGGTTCCTCGGCCGCTTGCCATACAGGTCGAACACACCGACCTCAACGGCACACCGCACATCACCACATTCCAGCGCGGTCTAGCACGTCTGGTCGCGCACGAGATTGACCACCTCGAAGGGCGTCTGTACACCGACCTCATGGAGCCCGGCGTTGAACCCATTCCCGTCGAGCAGTACCGAGGAACCGGCCACGACTGGAAATACCACTAAAACACGATGGGCTGTACTAGAAATTGTCACCGCAGGCGGTCATGCGGTGACAATTTTTAGACCCTCATGATCGGCAAAGTGTTGAAAGTCCTTGACGTTCTGCGTCAGCAGCGGCAGACCGTGCGTGAGGCAGACCGCGGCCACCCACGTATCGTTGTGAGGCGTCGGCCGACCCACAATCCGGGCACGCCCAGAAATATCGCCCCACGTGGTAGAGATACGCAGTGTCGAGTCAAATACTGGCAACATTCGCAGCCAGTGGGCCAATGCACCCGTGCGCGCTTGTCCCCATTTGCGTACTACCGCCCATTGGCGCATCTCTGCCGCAGTGATAAATGTAATGGTCGGCTCGTACTGCTTGAGCTTGTCCTCTAGATCAGCGGGAAGATTCCGCTTATACAAATTCGACGTCACGTCGGTATCGAGGACAATAAAAGGCACGCACCGAATTATGCCGGATTAGCGTGACGCTCCTGAGTCAGCCATGCCAAGAACTCTTCATGCTCGCCCGGCTCATAGGCATTTTCTGGAGCCAGCAACGCCATTTCCCGTAAAGATCGGGCGCGGAATGGTCCCATGCGTCGCACGATTGCCTCTGGGCTATCGGGATCTTCATAGGGGTGAGTTTCCGATACTGTCATGGTTGCCACCTCCTTTACGTTCACCATTATGCCACGTGTGTCGATACAAGGACATCCCCAGCGACAATGATCAGCCCGCGCGGCCAGGTCACCAGCTCAAGACCGAGGCCACCACGTCCGAGGGTGTGCCCTCCGCACGACGCACGACCCGACCGCCAACCGACCGCCCGGCTTCGGCGTGCTCTGGCCCGTACACCACCACGACGTCGTGAGCGTGGCCTGACTCGCGCAGGTACGCGATCGCTTCCGGGTTGGCGGGGTTGCCGATCAGCGATCCGGTCCAGCCGGTGAGCACCAGGCGCCGCAGCGGCCCCACGCCGTCATCCACGGCCGCCACCATCGGGCAGGAACGCCGCGGGAACCTCGATGCCGGGCCGGATCAAGCGGGCGCGGCGGAACAACTTGACCACCGTCTTATCCAGGACTACCGCGGCTCTGCCGTAGTGCATCCGGTCGGTGATCACCGAGCCGACCGTGACCGAGTCCGAGGTTGACCACTCGCCGACAACCAGGCGCAGGATCACCCCGTAACTGCCGGCCGAAATTTCCAAGGCCCATCCAGGGGAATCCCCGGCTACTGGTTCGCGTTGGGCTTGCTTGGCCCATCGGTGCATGTCTGAGAGCAGCCACGACGTTGTTGATGGTGGGGGCGGTGGAGCCGATGCAGGATCGGGCGCGGCTAGCTCATTGGTGTGCACGCCGAGATCGGACCGACGTCGGTGCGCACCAGCGATGCCCGGTTGACGAACGCTGAACCCGCGCCTCTTGATCATGGGGGAGCCCTCCGGCAGCGTGCGGAGCGGCAGAGCCCGGACAAGCGAGCCCGGCGACCTGTCGGGGTCCGCCCGTCAACCACTTCGGGGGCAATGGCTGGGCGCCCAGGTCCGGGCTCTGCCGCATGAGCGCCACGACCCGCATTCCGGGTGCCGGCCGCGACGTGATCACGCTAAAAGCCCAGGAGGTGTATTTGTTGCCTCGCGGGCAACAGCAGAGATCAACACCCGGATGGATTAAGCGCTCATCCCCATGCGGTACGCCAGCCCGCGCAGCTCACGTCCGACCGCTTCCCGATGCGCACGAGCAAGCAGGTTCGTCACCGTCTCGCGCACGAACGGGTTGTTCCGCACGCGCTGCGGCGCGATCTCCTCGGCCTTGCGCAGCGCCAACACCCCCTGATCACGGGTCTTGCGGTCACTGGCCAGAGTCCGGCCCAGGTCGGTGTAGAACATCGCTTGGCGCGCGGCCGAGGGGATCAGCTCTGGTCGTACGGTGCGGGCGTGTTCGATCACCTTGCCGCCCTGGCCGAGTTCGGTGCCCAGCGATACCCGCCAGATGCCGACGTTGGTGCGCCCGAAGTACAGATGCCCGAACCCACCGACGTCCTGCAGCAGGCGTTGGGCGATGTCATCGGCCTCGGCCAGGTGGTCCATGGCGTCGGCTTCCCGCCGCTGGGCAGCACAGGCCAACGCCGCGTTGAGGTGCAGCATCCCGTAGACCTGCGCGACCTCGGGTGAATCCAGATCGCCCGCCAGTGCGTTGGCCGAGTTCACCGACAGGTTGTACTGACGAGCCCGCCCCGTGGCCCCGGCAGCATGCCCACGCAACCACGCCGCCAAACCCAGCCACTCCGGAGTACCGAGTTCTTCGGCGACCTGTTGGGCGTGGAAGGCTGCCAGCGGCGGAAGTCCTTTCACACCAAGGTTTTTCGTCAACACCGCCGCGGTGTGGTAGACGTGCATGAGTCCCCGCAGCACCTCGAACCGCCGTGCCGGATCGGCCACGTAGGTGGCGTGCAGATCAGCCAGCAGCCGAGGCACCAACAACCCCTGCCCGGCGTAATCGGTGGCCGGGCGCAGTTCGTGGTTGAGCCGGTGCAGGTCGGCCGCCACCTGCGGCCACGGGCGAGGGGCAAGGTCCGGCGGTTGGCCAAGCGCGTAATCCGACAGCGCTGCTTCCACCTCGGCCAGGGCGGCTTGAGCTTCCGCGGTGACCGGATCGGACGACGGGTACGGCTGCTCAGTCAGATCGGTCGGGGACACCCGCAACGTCGCGGCCAAGGCTTCGAGCACCGCGCGTTTGGTCACCGCACGTTCCCCGCGCTCCAGACGGCTCAGGTAGCCCGCAGAGATACCGGACAGCTCAGCGACCGCCCGCAGCGAAAGCTTGCGCCAGGTCCGCAGCTCACGGACACGCTTACCGATCATGGCGTGGTCATCGAAGTACACGAAGTGCCTCCCAGCAGGCACGGGGGCAGGTGCTCCTCCTACGGTACCCCCGCCGCTAGGCCACCCGGCACGGTCAAGACCAGCACCACGACGGCCACCACCGGCATGATGATCAAGCAGCGTGCGTCT
Organism: Crossiella sp. CA198; assembly: GCF_052078295.1. Taxonomy (NCBI): domain Bacteria; kingdom Bacillati; phylum Actinomycetota; class Actinomycetes; order Pseudonocardiales; family Pseudonocardiaceae; genus Crossiella; species Crossiella sp. CA198. The sequence goes on along the minus strand of NZ_JBQJIM010000039.1, from coordinate 51,684 downwards.
CATTGTGCTTACAGGACAGCAATTTCTCGGTTGAGTGTCCAGGTGAATGTGACACCCGAGCCGGGAAGAACCCAGTCATCGCAGCCCACAGTAATGGTCGGCACCACCGCACCGACAGGGCTCGTATAGACGCGAGGAGGGTGTGCGCTAGTAAAAAATTCGTGTGCACTGACGCTATTGATGTTGCACTGGTGGTGGGTGAACGTGATCGACAGGCTGTTGCTGGGCTTGGTCAGACTGAACGATAAAGCGTGACCGTGCTGAGGAATCAGGACGCGATAGTGATAGGCGACGTGATAGCCACGTGCGGTGGCTTCCTGTTGTTGATCCAGTGTCACAGTGTGGCACTGCCCGCTCGCGTCACGCTCGGCACCAATGTCCTGGGGGACACCGTTGATGGCGTACCGCACTAGCTCAAAAGCATCGGGTGAGCCAGCAGAAATGTCCTTAGTGGTAGGGAAAAACCAAACGACAGGGCTAGTCGGGTCGGCGGTAGCGTCACGGTAGCGAGAACGATCACTCACGCAATAAAACCGCTCCATTCGCGGAAGCGTGGCCAAGTGGTGTTCCCACACGAAGTCAGCGACGAACATCGCGTGCGGACCAGTCGCCGGTCCATCCGCCCACGGTGTCAGAGTGATCGAGACGCGAGTATCGGAGCTAGTGACCGCGGAGCGATCGACTTGCCGACGTAAGTTCTGGACCACAGCCCGAGCTAGCTCGGGCTGCTTTAGCCCTACGGCTAAAGCCTTTTCCGCTACCTGCATGGTCTTATCGACCGATGCTATCCGCTCGAAGTCCTCAGCGGTGGCGGAAAACCCGTCCAGCACGCTCGCTCGAATAACCGGAGCCATCTCCTCAATGACCGACCGAAGTTGACTTCGCGTGCGCGCCTCGGAATCACGCCCTTCCATGTAATCCAAGGCAATCGCGATTACGCCCGCGCTCACCAAAGCGCCGCCCAGATCCTTCAGCGGTAGTAGCTCGATCTGCTTGATGCCATCGACCTGAGCCAACACCAACAAGGCAAGACCCGCCACAGTGAGAATGACCGCGAGCAGCGTTAATTTGGTTCGGTAGAGCCGGTGTAATAAGCCACCCTGACCATCATCCACAACGCCGGATCGTACGACACGGCGACAATGCATTCAGGGGTATCGGTAGAATTGCAGGTCGGACCCCGGAGCTACCATCTTCGGGGTCCGACCTTATTACTGTGTTGGGTGGTTACTTTTTCTTCGGTGGGCTACTACACCCGCCGCCGACCGTTCCGCTCGTTCCGGTGTGGCTATCACGCACAATGCGGCGTCGCGCCATATGTCCTCCTATCCCGCTGCACGAGCTGTCGACGCCCGCCGAGCTGGGTCGTATGTCCCATCCCCGATGGCCAGGGTCGGCGAGCCGCCGCACGATATCCGATTTTGGGATATCCGCAGGTGGAGTAGTGCGGTCATCGGGTGGAGAAGTCGATCTACTCAGCCGAGTATCAACAGCTCTGCGCCCTACTCCAGACGCTGAGGTTGGAGGCCGGACTTACCCAGGTACAAGTAGCCGAACGCCTCGATGAGCCACAGTCGTTCGTCAGCAAGTACGAGGCCGGTCAGCGCCGCCTGGACGTGATCGAGCTGCACCACGTCGCCCAAGCCCTCGGCATCACCCTGCGGCACATCCTGGACCGCCTCGGCCTCTGAACCGCCCGACAGCCGTCCAACCGCGTCCGTGCGAGTGTGATCTACCTCCAGGCGCCAGCAGGGGCACCGTGGTATCCACATCTGTGTGAGAGCCGAGCGTGCTGCAGCCGACCAGGCGGGTGGTTCTACCGAGCCGCCGCGCCGCACGGCGCTGGGCCGTGACGCCCTGTGGACGCTGTTCGAGCAGTTCACGCGCACCGCGTGGCGGCTGGAAACTCACCTGGTGTACCGCATCCCTGGCGAACGCAGCTATTTGGGAGATTTCCTGCGTGGGGAACCGCGGCCTGCCGAGCACAACGCCGAGTGGCACGAACACTTGCGGACGTGGTCAGGCCAGGGCAAGACGGTCACGCGCGTCAAGTGCCTCCGCCGGCCGCTGACCGACTACCAACGCTACGAACTCGCCTGGGGACTGCCACCCAATGCCGAAGCAGGCGAAGACGTGCGAATCCTGGACCTCGGAGCCCATCCCGATGTTGTGCCACCCCAGGATTATTGGGTTTTCGACGACAGAACCGTGGTCCTGGTGAATTACAATGCCGAAGGAGCCTGGACAAGTCATGAACTAGTCCAGGGCGTTGAGGTTGATCACTATCTTGCCTGGCGACTTACGGTGAATAAGTACGCGGTTCCGTGGCTGGAATTTAGAAGCTGAAGTTCGCTACGCGTGACTACCTTCCGGCTGACCTCGGGAACCACTCGAAAATCCGCCAACTCTTGACGCATTCTCGTACTAATTTTCCGTGCCGCCGAGGCGCGGGTAATGTGATCGACACATGCTTTGTGGTGTCCGGGCGCCACCTTTCATGGTACTTCATGTTGTCCTATAAGGGGCGGTGTTCCAGTCGGGATGACCATGACCGCCGCGATGTAGCCGTCTGTTTCGCTGCCAGAATGTGGCCCTAGCTGACGTTTGGGTTCTTCTCTGCCGTCTCTTCTTCGAGAATCTTTTCGTAGTGTTGGTAAATAGCTTGATAGAACTCGAAGAAGTTGTCGTACAAGTCGCCATCGACCAGGGGGATCCAAACGACTTGGTGTCCACCGTCAACAATGGGTCCACCCCACCAGATGGCAAAAATCTGAGCGCTTTCTGGGTTGAACGTAATGGGATATATTTCGTCACGTGGCGGGAAGTTGACGTCGTCAGGGAGCGAGTCGTAAAAGTCATCAAGATACTCGTTTAAAAGTTCCCACGTGGGACCTTGTCCAAGGTCATTTGCTCCTAGTAGGTAGTAATAGAGAAAGAACTCGTCCCATCCGTTGCCGTAGCTCAAAAAAGCCCGGTGTTGCGGGTCTAGGGGATGTCCTAGCCGGTGTTCTGCTGCGGCTAGCTCTTCGGGTGTTGCGGCGACATGGGGGATAGTGAAGCGGAACAAGTTGTTGCTCGCCTGAGCCGTTTTCCGTCGTAGTTCGCCCATGGCGACGATCAGGTCCGGCCACGGCGGCACGTCATGACCTGGGTTAGGCATCGTGCGGGTCTCCTTCGGCACGTCGTCGTCGGTACTCTGCTGCTTGGTCTGCTTGCTCTTGTGAGACGTACTGGAGGGCGAACACGGTGGGCTTGTAGCCGATACGATAGCGGCTGTTCTGCCCTCCCAGGGAGCCGTTCACTCTGGAGTCCATGTCGATCCACTTGTAAGCTTCGCCTCGGCCTGTCCAGCTAGCGTCAGGCCCATGACCGGCCACCCCCTTGTACGGGGTTTTCGCAGCCTTCGCGCGTTCCTTTTCGCGGTAAATTGCCGTTTCTATCTCAAGGGATAGCGCATTCTTGGTGGTTGAAACTCGCCCTGTTCGTGATAGTGCCCCTGCGGCTAGTGCTTCATTGGCCACTGCAACGTAGTCTTCATACTGAACAATTTGTTCAGGTGTCGCCCACGGTGCGACTTTAAAGACTACTGGGCCGCCTGACTTTTTTTCGTGTCCGTCTTTTGCTCTGACGGTGACTCCATGCGACACAACCACGGTGTCGTCGAGGGCGCTGGTGTCGAAAGTATGTGTTTCTGGGCGCGGACCTTTGGGAATGATCGCGGCTTGCATGCCAGGGATCGCTGCCCCGCCTGCTAAGGCCAGTGGGTGAGGAAAAGGCAGTCGGAGCCGTTCCCAGAATCCGCCACGGACAGCCGGTAGTGAGGTGCTTGCTATCTCGGCTGTCAGGTCTGCGAGTTGGCGGATTCGGAAAAGTGGTTTGCCTGCAAGGATAAGTACCGCGGCTACCGCGGTGGCCAGAAACATTTCAAACGCTGCGGACAGGCCGTTGCTGGTTTCCAGAATCCAGTTCAGTGCCAGGGTGTGTACCCCTGCTAGTACTGCGAACAGGATTGCGGTGAACACGGCAGCGGCGACCGCGCGCCCTACGGCACGTAGTACGCCGTGGTGCACGATCGCCACCAAACCGAGCACCGGCCCAGCAAGAACAACTACCCGCAAGATGACCTGCGCGAGCAGAATGCCCAGCTTGACTAGAAGCTGGAACATGCCGTACACGACGGATTGCAGGAAGGCCAGGAGCCCGTAGCCGGTGCGGGCGCCGCTACCGCCGTCGGCATAGGCGGTGGAGTCACCGATTTTGCCGCGTAGGGCAAGATAGTCCTGCTTTTTCTGCGCTACGGTCACCTGGCCGGCGGCGGCTTCGGTTTTGGTGAATCCTTGGCTGCGGGCGAGGTCGCGGGCGTACTGCTGGGCTTGCTCGGAGTCGGGAGAGCCGAACTGGCCGCTGACCCAGTTGCGGTACACCACCGACTCGTGCAGCAACGTCGGTAGCGTGTGCTGTTGCTCGATCCTGACCGCGGACAGCAGATCGGCTTGTACCTGCGACGTGCCGGTAATCAACACTCTGTCAAGAACATGGGTGTACAGCAGCGGGGTAAAGAATGTGGCCGAGGCGAGCCACAAGCCGCCTAGTGCCATCAACGCTTTTCTGCTGATTCGGGCTAGATTGCCGCGCCAGATCAACGGAAACAGGATCAGCGAGGAAACAATCAGCACGAGCCCCAGCAGCGGAACGGTGACCCGGTTGTACAGCGCCGCGGTGCCGGTGGTGATCAGGTCATCAAACGGCTTGGCTAATTCCTGATTGCTCAGGGTGTAGTGCAGTCCGTTGGTGGTGCCGATGACGACTTTTGCCGTGTTGAAAAGCTGATTTCCGGCCCAGGTGTCCATACCGGCGATGGAGGTGGGGGCTTTGCATTGCGGATTGTGCAGGTGCCAGATCAGCCCGGCGTAGCCGCTTTCGTGGTAGACGCTGCCAGGGGTTCCGGCAGTGGCCGGGGTGGGGTCCAGGGCGCCGACCACACCGGAACCAGGCCGATCCGGATTAGGCGCACACTCGGTGGACTGCGCGCCAGCAGGAACACCCAGAAATACCTGGAGAGCCAGCAGGGCAAACGTTGCCAGCAGTGGCCAGCGTCGAGCACGGGAACGGGTGCGTGCGGCAAGGCAAGGTCTTTGGCGTGGCATGCTCGCTCAGGTGGCCTCGGCAAACGTAGGGCGGTGAGGCTGGCACATGCCAAGCGTGTCACGCAATAGGTTCGGCACCACCGCACCCGTTACTGGCTAATGATCAATAACTGGTACGGCTTGCTGATCTTGCCTCGACTCTCCCAGGACGCGATGAACCCATGGCAAAGAGAAAACCGACCCACAAGTGATCCATGCTGACGGCACCGACCCGTGCGCCTGTCAGCTCGTGTATCGCGAGTTTGGCAACAACCTCCCGCATGCCGCCTGGTGCGTTCTACGACGATCACGAGTACGGCCGTCCCGGACATCCATCTGAGGCTAGGGCGCTACGCGTGGCCTTCCCTAGGCTGATCTAGTGGGACTACTCGGAACTCGGACATTTCTCGGCGCCTGTGCTTTTCTATCTGCCTTACCACCGAGGCGGGAATCTTGAGGGTCACGTGCTTTGTGGCGTCCAGTAGATAGTAAGTGAAGGCGCCTCGGTCATCATGGGTGATAGATCGTTCTACGAGCACCCTGCATTTATGACTGATTTCGAAATCATGACCGTCAACCATGGGTCTCCACATCGCTGTCCCCGATAAGCACAAAGCCGATGCACTAACCTGATCGTGTGAGGAATCGAGTTAGTGCATACGGCCCTGGCCGTGCAGTTTTAGCTGCACAGTGTCGGTTATATCCCATAACCCCCTCTAACCGACACTGTGCAGGCTAAAAGTCATTCGAATGGATTAAGCAAATTCCGTTCGACGGCAGCGCAACTACTTTCAGTAATTGCGCTTGCGTGTGGTTGAGAGGCAGGGGGTTGTGGACAGCAAAGTCGCGCGCCAAACGTCAGCGCGTCTGGGGTTGGGTGGGGAACTCCAACGGTTACGCAAGCGCAAAGGCGTCACACAAGGAGCCGTAGCGCAAGCAGCGGGACTCACGCGTGATCGAATCAGCAAACTAGAATCTGGCAAAACCAGTCTGTCTGCCGACGAAATTGCCGCAATTCTGACCTTTCTGGACGCCTCTGCGGAAGAAGCGACAGCACTGCATGAGTTGGCCGATAGGGCGCGAAAGCGGCGCAGGCTGACCCGCGCCGAATCAGCGCGCAAGCATACGGCTCTCATTCCGCCTGAGCATCGACGCCGGATCGACATGGAATCTGAAGCCACCGCTATTTGGTCTTACAACGCCGGTCTCTTGCCCCTGGAAATACAGTCACCGGACTACATGCGGATGCTGCTCACGGCAGGTGATGGGGTCTTTTGGCCACCATCCGAGGACGGCATCGCTAACAGAGTTAAGGCCAGGCTTGATCGTCAAAACAGCATTCTTCGGTCAGTGCCACCAAAGAGCTTGAGATTGATCTTTAGCGAGGAAGCTTTACTGACTCACCGATCCACGAGCGAGATCATGAAGGGTCAATTAGCGTATATCGTCGGCCTCGCCGAGGAACTTCCCAACCTCAGCATGCACATGATTGAAACGGCTGACCCGCGCAATCCTGCCCGCGACGGCGCACTCTCTGTGCTGGAATTTTCCGGGGCAGCGCGGATCGCGTTCACCCAAGTTGTGTACGGCGCGTCTCAATGTCTCAGGAAGAAAACTGATACCGACGCAATCATGCGGGTCATGGACAGGTTGCGGGAAATTGCCTACAGCCCAACAGAAACACTCGAACTCATCCGTAAAAAGTTGCAGGAACTATGAAAACCTTCAAGCAGCACTATTGGAGGAAAAGCACTAGGAGTGGAGGAAATGACGGGGGTGGTTGTGTTGAATGTTCCTTCGTCCTGGCTGGGATAGTTGGTGTGCGAGACAGCAAAAACCGAACCGGGCCACAGCTAGTCTTCAGTGTAGAGGCATGGAACTATTTCCTTGTGCAACTGAAATCCCCTAGTGCTGCCAAGTAACGCCCCAGCCGTGTCCACCGACCACACTGCACACAGCGAACGTGCAGAAGTGAGGGCGGTGGGTCATGGGTCCGTGGTGGGCGGATGTGCTCAAGATCGGCGGTGGGGCCATCCTCGGATTCTTCTTCGCTCGGATCAACAAGAGGTTGGACAAGCGCCAGGAGACCAGGGAGAAGGACGCCGCCCGAACGCCGAAGTTCATCATCGAGCGGTCACGGACGAACTGGTATCGACTGGTGAACGCCGGAGATGCCACCGCTACCGAGGTCACGCTGATCTTGGGCAAGTTCCCGGAGGGCTTCACCCGTCACATCCCCAAGGTGGTCACACTCGCGCCCGCAGCAGCGCATGACTTCTTCGCACAGAGCATGTCCGGGCACCGTCTTCCAGGCCACTTCATGGTGTCCTGTAAGGAAATCCCCGATCCGATCGCGGTAACTATGCCCGTCGCCAGGTAGATGTGGCCGGTGTGTTCAGAGTTTCTTTTCTTGTTCAAGGCGGCCCCCTGCGGGGGCCGCTCGGCCTGGTGCTCATCCTGCCGCGGAAGACGGAGCCCCCGATGTTGTGCGGAGCGCCCAAGCGGACCTAACGGTCCGCGGGCGCTCCGCCGAGGCATGGGGCACCGTCCCGCGGCAGGGAGGAGGCCGAGCGTCCCCCACAGGGAACCGCGGTGGTGAAGTCGGTACGAGCGCGAGGGCGGCCGGCATATCTCGGGGCTGGGGCGCTCGGCTGCCGCGCCCATGGACAACCCAATGCTTCGCACACGGGTTGACCACAGGCTTGCCAACGGGAAGCCGGGTTCCGTAGCCGAGTGGTTGAGGGCACCGGTCTTGGGGGACGTCAAGGGCGTGCATCCTGCGAGGCCGCCCCTCCAGAGTCAAGGGCGCTGACGCGTCGGCTCTGCCGATGGGTCGGAGATCCACCCTGGACTCGGGAGCCTCTGCGACCTCTAAACGGGCATGCGCGGTCAGGCCAGGGCCTGCCCCGTGGAGCGCACGCCCTTGACGTCCTTGGGGTCGAGCACGGAACAGGCACGGAACGGCACCTATCCAGGCGGGTCCGAAACTGCCTAATTGTGCAGGTCAGCGCCGGATCAGCCGAAATTCCGAAGCGCCGCACGATGGAACTCCGCGGCTGAATGACCTGTTTCCGGGGCCGCGCCGTGACGAGTACGCGGAGGAACGACGAAGGCCCCCGGCAAGATCACTCGCCGGGGGCCTGACCGCTCACCTGCTCGGCACGACGAGGTGTTCGCTGGGTCTGCCGGTCATTCTGGCGCGGTGATGCTCCGGGCCAGTACGTCGGAGAGCGACGTGACTGAGTCCAGTTCGGCGTCACTGAGTTTGTTGATCGCCGCCTTGCCCGCTTGCGCCTCGGCGGTCGTGGGCAGGTCCCCATCGAGCAGACCGGGGAGGGCCAGTTCATAGCCGCAGCGCGCCCGAGGGCTGTATCGGTGTCTGGTTCGCGCTACCGCGGATGCGACGCGGATCGCGTGCTCATTGCCAGGGGGCACGTGCGGGCGGTCGATCTCCTTGGCGGCAAACCGGTACCCGTTCGCTTGGTCGCATCGATGACATCCCACCCGGCCGGCGCCCAGGGTGCTGTGACAGTCCTGGCAGGTAAGACGGTTCAGGGCGCCATCCACGACACGCCACTCGAACTCGGATGGGTCTTGCAGCACTGCCTCGGCCAGTGCTGTCTCCTCCGGGCTGCCGGCCACGACGTCAAAGCCCGCCTGGAACGCCTGCCAGGCAGACTCGATGCTGGCCTCAATCTCCACCAGGGCAACGGCTGGCCGCCCGCCGCGTGGAAGCTGTCCATGCTTCACAACACGAGCCTAATCCGGTCATAGCTCGCCACCGACGGCAGCGGGCCGGTGCGGAACCACCTCGACGAGACTCGGCACCGTCGTCATAAGTCCAGCTCAGGGTCACGGGCCCTTGTGCCACACCAGGCCGTGGAAGATGAACCGGCCGTTGGCCGAGGGCGAGGTCGGCAGCGCGATCACCCGGAGCCGGGCGTAGCGGCCCTCCCGGCTCCGGGCGCACAGGTGCGTGCCGACCCGCAGCGCGCTGAAGTTCACCCGGCCGGTCAGGCCCTTGGCGTTGCGGCAGGCGAACCAGTCCGGCTCGCCGCCTGCCATCACCGCGAGCTGCGCGCCCAGCGCGGTGGTGATCCCGGCGCCGTCCATGTTCAGGTCGCCGTCACGCTCATGCTGCTGCCGCCAGTAGTCCATCCACACCGAGTCATCGCCCGGCGTCGTGTTCAGCGTGACCTCGCGCTGATGGCTGGGCGGCGGTGCCTGCCCGGTGGCCGGCCCCGGGGTGTCCTGCCGGTCCTGGCCAGTGCTGGTGGTCGGGGGCAGCGGCCGTTCCGTCGATGCGCCGCCCGGTGACGTGGTCCCTGGCGGTGGCCGCCCGGACAGTCCGCTGGGACTGGGTGCCGGACTGGGCGAGGCGCCCGTGGACGAGCTGGGCGGGGCGTCGGTGGCCGGACCGCTCGACGGCCCGGCGCCGGTCGTGGGCAGCGCGGTGGGCGGTGGCCCGGCGGTGCCGCCGGGAACGGCCAGCCACAGCCACAACCCGGCGCCCACCGTCAGCACGCAGCTCAGCGCCAGCAATGCGCTCGCCGGCCTGCCGTGACCACCGTGCCTGCGGCCCCAGACCAGCCACACCAGCAGGAACAACCCCGCCAGCAGCAGCACGACCGCCACCAGCACCCGGACGCCCTGCCACAGCGCCAGTCTGGCCTGCAGCACCAGGCCCGCCACCGCGAGGACCACGCTGATCGTGGCCAGCAACTCCTTGCGCACGTCGGCGAGTACCGGTGCCGTCCCCCGTCCCGGCTCCCCGGGACTGTCCTTGTCCGCCACGTGTCCCCTCGGCTGCCGCGGCCCGTCTCATCGGAAAATGAGCTGAGCCTGTATTCGCGGCCGCCGTGGCCGGTGTTACCCGGCGCCGCTCAGGCCGGGAACTCGTACTCCAGCACGTAGGAACCCGCGTCCAGGGTCATCTCGGTGACCTCGATCGCCTCGCCGGTGGTGGTGAAAGCGGTGCGCACGATCACCACCAGCGGGGTGCCCGGTTCCAGCCGCAGCGCCTTGGCCTCCTCGCCGCGGGGCATCCGGGCCCTGATCTCCTCGCGGAAGGCCGCGGCCGGCTTGCCCAGCTCGCGCAGCCGGGCGTAAACGCCGCCGGGGCCGGGATTGGCCCTGGTGAGCGCGGAACCGGCGACCAGCGAGGCCGGGAAGTAGGACACCGACAGCATCACCGGGTGACCGTCCACCAGGTTGCGCCGCCGCCGGGCCCAGACCCGGGCCGGTTCGTGCTGGCCGAGCACCCGCGCCACGTAGTGCGGCGCCTGTTCCTCGGCCACCTCGACGTTGTCGATGGTCAGCGTGCGACCGGTGAGATCGGTCTCCCACCGGCTCGGCCAGGACGCGCTGCGATCCCCGCGCAGCCGCTGCGGCGAGTTGCGCCTGATCGGCCGGTCGTCCCGGACATAAACCCCCGAACCCCGGCGAGACCAGGTCAGACCCTCGTTCTTCAGTACCTCCAACGCCGCCCGAACCGTCATCCGCGCCGCACCGTGCCGCTCCATCAGCTCGTTCTCGCCGGGCAGACGCGCGCCGGGCGGGTACTTGCCGCAGGAGATGGCGGTTCGGAGTTCATCGGCTATGCCGCGGAATTTAACCCGGTACGCAGAGCCCGCCTCAGCCACTGGATCGGCCCCTCTCGAGTCGCAGTTGCCGAGCGCCAGGGTACTCTCTTTCCGTAATCAACTAGCTACGGTCCGCCTACAAAACCCATGTCAATCGCTGCTCCAAGTGGGCGGTCTTTTACTCTCGGGAGCTGTGAACACCGCTGTAGAGCTGAACTGGGGGACCACCTACCAGGTCACCGTGCTCGATCTCGGCCTCGCCTGTTGCGGGGTGGAGGTGATGGCCGCCCTGAACGGATCCGACCTGGCCGGATACGGGATCGACCCCGCTGGTGGCCCGGAGCGGGCCCAGGTGCTGGTGGTCTCCGGCACGGTCACCGACGTGATGCTGCCCGCGATCCTGGCCACCTACCGCGAGCTGCCCGAACCGAAATACGTGCTCTCCGTCGGCGCCTGCTCCAACACCGGCGGCCCGTACTGGGACTCCTACGCGGTGACCAAGGGCATCGACCAGCTGCTGCCGGTGCACGTGGCCGTGCCCGGCTGCCCGCCGCGCCCGGAGGCGCTGCTGGAAGGCATGGTCGCGCTGCACAAGCTGGTGCGGTCATGACCAGCCTCGCCCTCGCCGGGGAACTCGCCGCCCTGCTGCCCGAGGTCACCGTGAAAACGGCCTTCGGGCAGAGCACCGCGCACGTGCCGGTCACCGCCTGGGCCACCGCCGCCCGGCAGGTCAGGGACGAGCTGGGCTGTGTGCTCTTCGACTGGCTGGGCGCGGAGGACGCGGGCCGCCCCGGCGCCCTCGGCGGCACGCACGCGGTCACCCTGCACGTGCTGCGGCCGGGGCCGTGGACCGGCCTGCTGCTGCGCACCGAGGTGCCCGCGGGTGAAGCGCTGCCCAGCGTGGCCGCGGTGTGGGCAGGGGCGGCCTGGCACGAGCGGGAAGCGGCCGAGATGTTCGGCCTTGACCTGGCCGAACACCCCGATCCACGCAGGCTGCTGCTGCCGGATTCGTTTTCCGGGCACCCGCTGCGCAAGGATTTCGTGCTGGCCGCCCGTGTGGTCCGGCCCTGGCCTGGCGCGCTGGAACCCGGCGAGGATGGCACCGGCGCGCCCAGCCGCAGGCGGATCGCGCCACCAGGTGTGCCCGGCCCCGAATGGGGACCGCGCCGAGACGAGGGAGCCCAGTGACCACCCAGCCCGAGGACCTGGCGCCGCGCACCCGAGGCGTGATCGCGTTGCTGGAGGCCAACTGCACGGTGTGCATGCTGTGCGCCCGGGAGTGCCCGGACTGGTGCATCCACATCACCTCGCACACCGAGACGGTGCAGACGCCGGGATCGGCGCGGGCCCGCCAGCGCAACGTGCTGGACCGCTTCGCCATCGACTACGGCCAGTGCCTCTACTGCGGCATCTGCGTGGAGGTCTGCCCGTTCGACGCGCTGCACTGGGCGCCGGACTTCGGCTACCCCGGCACCGGCTCGCCCGACGGCGCGGGCGCGGTGGCCGAACTGGTGCACGAGCGGGACCGGCTGGGGGAGTGGGTGGCCGCCGCGCCGCCGCCCCCACCGCTGGATCCGGCCGCCGAAGTGGCCCCGGAGGCGGCATCCAGGGGCGGTCGGGGCAGCCGCCCAGGAACCTGACGCCTCCTTCACACGTTGACTCCATCGGCAGGCCGATTTGTCCGACCAGGCCAGGAGGAGGTCGAGGGACCCATGCACAAGCACTTCAACGGGCTCAAGACAGCCCTGCTGCTCGGCGGACTGAGCACGCTGATCGTGCTGATCGGCTCGCTGTTCGGCGGACCGTGGCTGTGGGTGGCGCTCTTCGGCGCGCTGGCCTTCAACGCCTACGCCTACTTCAACTCCGACAAGCTCGCGCTGCGCGCCATGCACGCCCGGCCGGTCTCCCAGTGGGAACAGCCGGGGATGTACCGGATCGTGCGCGAGCTGGCCACCTCGGCCCGGCAGCCGATGCCGCGGCTCTACATCAGCCCGACCGCCGCGCCCAACGCCTTCGCCACCGGCCGCAACCCGCGCAACGCCGCGGTCTGCTGCACCACCGGCATCCTGGAGCTGCTGGACGAACGCGAGCTGCGCGCGGTGCTCGGGCACGAGCTGGCGCACGTCTACAACCGGGACATTCTCATTTCCTCGGTGGCGGGCGCGCTGGCCAGCGTGGTGACCTTCCTGGCCAACATCGCCATGTTCGCCGGGCTCTTCGGCGGCAGCGACGAGGACCGGCCCGGTCCGCTGGCCGTGCTGCTGATCGCCATCCTGGGCCCGGTGGCCGCCGGCGTGGTGCAGCTCGCGGTGAGCCGTTCCCGGGAGTACCAGGCCGACGAGTCGGGCGCGGCACTCACCGGCGACCCGCTCGCCCTGGCCTCGGCCCTGCGCAAGCTGGAACTGGGCACCCAGGCCGCGCCACTGGCGCCCGAGCCCCAGCTGATGTCCCAGTCACACCTGATGATCGCCAACCCGTTCCGGACCGGCGAGTCGCTGGCGCGCTGGTTCTCCACCCACCCGCCGATCCAGGATCGGATCCGGCGGCTGGAGGAGATGGCCAAGCGCGGCAGCTACGGCGGCTACTGACCTGCCGGACTACTGGGCGGCCGGGCTCGCCCCCGCGTTGAGCGCGACGTCCATCACGTACTGCCCGTAACCCGACTTCGCCAACCCCGCGCCCAGCGCGTAGCAGGCGTCGGCGTCGATGTAGCCCATCCGCAGCGCGATCTCCTCAAGACAGGCGATCCGCACACCCTGCCGGTGCTCCAGCACCTGCACGAACTGCCCGGCCTCCAGCAGCGAGTCGTGCGTGCCAGTGTCCAGCCAGGCGAAACCACGGCCCAGGTCCAGCAACTTCGCCCGGCCCTGCTTGAGGTAGGCCAGGTTGACGTCGGTGATCTCCAGCTCACCCCGGGGCGACGGCGAAAGCCCCTTGGCGATCTCCACCACCTCGTTGTCGTAGAAGTAGAGCCCGGTGATCGCCCGGTTGGAGCGCGGGTGCTTGGGCTTCTCCTCGATGGAGATGAGGTTGCCCTCCGCGTCCGCCTCGCCAACGCCGTAGCGCTCGGGGTCCTTCACCGGGTAGCCGAAGAGCACACAGCCGTCCAGGTTGCCGACGAGCTGCTGGAGCTGCCGGGAGAAGCCCTGGCCGTAGAAGATGTTGTCGCCCAGCACCAGCGCCACATCGTCGTCGCCGACGAAGTCCGCGCCGATCACGAATGCCTCGGCCAGGCCGTTGGGCTGCGCCTGCTCCGCGTAGGACAGGCGCAGGCCGAACTGGGACCCGTCACCGAGCAGCCGCTGGAACATCGGCAGGTCGGCGGGGGTGGAGATGAGCAGGATCTCCCGGATGCCGGCGAGCATGAGCGTCGACAGCGGGTAATAGACCATGGGCTTGTCGTAGACCGGCAACAGCTGCTTCGACACCGCCTGGGTGATCGGGTGCAGCCGAGTCCCGCTGCCCCCCGCCAGGATGATCCCCTTCATCGCCCCCGCCTTTTCCCTACCGGTAGTTCGTGAACTGGAGCGCGATGCCGAAGTCCTTGGACTTGAGCAGCGCGATGACTTCCTGCAGATGGTCCTTCTTCTTGCCGGTCACCCGCAGCTGATCGCCCTGGATCTGCGCCTGGACACCCTTGGGGGCCTCATCGCGGATCGCCTTGGCGATCTCCTTGGCCTTGTCCGAGGCAATCCCCTCGATGACCTTGCCGGTGACCTTGTAGATCTTCCCCGACAACTGCGGCTCGCCGACCTCGAACGCCTTGAGCGAGATCCCCCGCTTGATCAACTTCTCCTTGAGCACCTCGATCGCCGCCAGGCACCGCTCCTCGGTCTCCGCCTGGATCGCGATCCCGTCCTCACCGACCCAGGTGACCCTCGCGTCGACACCCCGGAAGTCGAACCGGGTGGTCAACTCCTTCCCGGCCTGGTTGACCGCGTTGTCCACCTCCTGCCGCTCGACCTTGCTCACCACGTCGAATGACGGGTCCGCCACGTTGCCGCACCTCTCCCAGCCGTGAACCCGAGCCTCCACCGAGGCTCCTCGCGGGCAAGACGCTACCCGCTGCATACCCGCTTGCATGCCCCTGCCCACGGGTATGTAAGCTTGTCCCCGCAGCCGAGAGATCGACTGCACGGCAGGTTGCCCGAGTGGCCAAAGGGAACGGACTGTAAATCCGTCGCGAAAGCTTCGAAGGTTCGAATCCTTCACCTGCCACAACAGCCAACACAGCCCCTGACTCCGCTGAGTCAGGGGCTGTGTTCGTATGCGGTCTTCCATGTTGCCTGATCGGGTACTACTCTGACGTAGTACGACGTACTACGTTCAGTCGATGCGTGAGATCTGCTGGACCGAGGACGCTGAGGAGCACATAGCTCGGCACAACGTCAGCCCCGGCGAGGTGGAGGAGGTCGTCTACACCCGTCCCCGCTGGGTTACCAGTGGCCGGGACGGCACAACGTTGATCTATGGCCGCACCGACGCCGGCCGTTATCTGCTGGTCGTGCTGGGTAAGGCCATGGCGGGTGGGCACTACGTGGTCACCACCCGGGAACTCACCGAGAAGGAACGTCGCATCTTTCGGAACAAGGCGAGGTGAACACGATGAACGACAAGGATCTGCGCGACCTGCGCGAGCACTACGACAACACCGATACGAGCACCGAACTGGCCAAGGCGCGCGCGGAGTTCGCGGTCGATCCCGATCCCATGGTGGTCACTTCGTTGCGCCTGCCCAAGCCACTGATGGACTGGGTACGTGAGCGAGCGGCGTCAGAACACACCAGGCCTACCACGTTCATCCGCCAGATCCTGGAACGACTTCGGGACGGTGAGGATGACCGCGGAGATCACGAGTCAAGGCTGCGCGCGCTGGAGGCCACTGTCGCCACGCTCAGCGGGGCACGGGAGCGAGTGCGTTCGAGGCGGTCGGTCGCAGCGTCCCGTCGAGACGGGACCACCGAAGTCACTGTCCGCGAGAAACGGGTGAAGAAGTCCAACGCCACCACGGACTGAACCATCCGCCGCCGACATCCGTACGGGGGTGTGTGGCTGGGCCGTCAGGCGGAGTTCCGCCATGCCCAAACCCGGGCACTATGGCCGCACCAAGTCTCCTGGAGGCGCCATGACGCTGACTCCCGAGGACGTGCGTGATGTCCGGTTCCACCGGCCGCCGCCGGACGTGAAGGGGTATGACGAGCCGCCGGTGGACGCGTTCCTGGAACGGATCGCCTGCACGTTGGGTGGGCGGGACACCATCACCGCGCAGGACGTGCTGAAGGCGCGGTTCCCGCCCGCGGTGGTGGACGGCAACGGGTATGACCGGGACGAGGTCGAGTTGTTCCTCGATCTGGTGGCCACCGTGCTGGAGCAGCGGGCGCTGGCCGAGCAGGGCAGGCTCACCGCCGCCGATGTGGCCGAGGTGGGGTTCCAGCGGCCCAAGCCCGGGGTCATCGGGTACGACGAGCGCGAGGTGGACGCGTTCCTGGCGCGGGTGCAGGCGAGTTTGCGCGGGGCGGATGACCTGACGCCGCAGGAGGTCCAGGCGGTGGAGTTCGCGGCCGCGCCGGTGGGGCGGGGCGGGTACGACCGGGGCGGGGTGGACGCCTTCCTGGACCAGGTGGCGCTGACCCTGCAACGGGCCGCGGCCGCGCCGCCCAGGCCCCAGCTGGTCCCCGTCCGCGGCGGGCCCTCGCCCGCGACGCTGACTGCGGCGGATGTGCACAACGTCGGGTTCCACCTGGTGGGGACCGGGGCGGGGCGGCGCGGTTACGACGAGGACGAGGTGGACGGCTTCCTCGACCGGATCGAGGGCACGCTGCTCGGCGCGGACACCCTCACCCCGCACGACGTGCGCCAGGTGCGTTTCACCGAGCACCCCGGCACCGGGTACGACCCGGACGAGGTGGACGCCTTCCTCAACCTGGTCGAGGTGCACCTGCGCCGCCGCTACGGGCAGAACACCGGCTAGAACCGGGGCAGCTTCAGCAGTTCCTGGCTCAGCTGGCCACCGGTCTCGGTGCTGAGGTACCGGCCGCCGACCGCGACCACCTCGACCTTGGACCAGCCGCTCCAGACGAACACCCGCCAGCCGCGCCGGAGGCGGCCGACCATGGTCGCGGTGCTGTCGGTGTCCCATTCACTGCTGTTGTCCGCGTTCTGCCAGCGCACGGACTGGATATGCCGGTAGGTCTCGCCACCGCTCAGGTGGATGTGCGTGATGCGAACCTCCACGAGCCGGACCTCCTGTTGATTGTTGATCTCCAGGTGGTCTGTCCATCGTGGACAGTCGCGGCTCGGTTAACCGGCGTCATCGTGCTGTGTCCGGGTTGTGGCCCACCGTGTCCGGACCGTGGCCGTTCCGCGTCAGAGCGACCCTGGCTTGGCCGGTCCGCGGCCCGCGCCGGGAAGTGCTCCGCTTGTCATGTCACCGATTCTTCTTCGAGACATTCACGCAGTCCAATAGTAGAAAGCGATGCCATTGAGCATCGGAGGTGATGAGCATGTGGGCGTCCAGAACGGCCTGGAGCTGTGGGCGAAACCACGCGGAGTGACCCTTGCGGTGGGCGAATGTTCACACTCTGGGCCGGTTGACCTTCATCTGATCGGGCTAAGTTGCAGGTCAAAGCTACCGCTGTCATTGCGCTGCTCCCCCATCTGTGACACCACTACCCGGGCGTCTTTGCCAGGTGGGTGAGAACGCTCCGTCATCGCACTGGTCAAGCGGCCGTACGTCAGTCACGATCGGCTGTTGATGCGGTTTGCAAGCTGCAAATCGAGGTGTAAGGAGGGTGGATGTCGGATCGCCGACGGCCACTGGACCCGGACTCGCCCCCTGACGCCCCGCGTCCGCTGGCGAGCCCGTTGGACCACGCCGCCCGCGGCCGGGCGTTCACCCGGTTCTCCCTTGTGGTGCTGTTCGTCGGTCTCGCCGCGGCCGCCGCGGTGTCCTGGTGGCTGCCCACCGAACTGGACCCCCAGCTGCTCTGGATTGGCCCGCTGCTGGCCGCCGCCTTCCTGCTGGCCGAACAGCTGACCATCGACGTCGACGTGCGCACCGTCGGCTGGACCATCTCCTTCACCGAGATCCCGCTCGTCATCGGCTTGCTGGTGGCCCCGTTCGAGGTGGTGCTGGCCGCGCACCTGGTCGCCGGGCTCGGCGCCCAGCTCGGCCGCCGCGGCGGCGACCACGTGCTCTACAACGCCGGTGTCATGTGCCTGGAGATCGCGGTCCCGTTCACCGTGGCCACCCTGGTCCAGCGCGCCATCACCGACGGCCCGGCCTGGCTCGGCGCGGTCTTCGGCACGGTCACCTCCCCGCTGGTCAGTGTGATCTTCGCGCTGGCCGCGGTGTACGTGCTCGGCGGTGAGATGCGGGTGGCCGGCGCCGCCCGGCTCGGCCTGCGCACCCTGGTCATCGGCCTGCTCAACACCTCCACCGGCCTGGTCGGCTACGAGATCGTGCGCAGCACCCCCTGGGGCTGGGTGCTGGTCGTCCTGGTCTCGGCCGCGCTGGTGCTGCTCTACCGCGCCTACTCCGGCCTGCTGCGCGACCAGCGCGACCTGGAGGCGCTCAGCGACGTCAGCCTCACCGTCGCGCGCTCCGGCCAGCAGGCGGTCAGCAGACCCGCGGGCGCGGACAACAACTACAGCGAACTGCACACCCCGACCAGCACGGTCGAATGGCAGCAGATCGCCGAGCGGATCCGGGAGCAGCTCAACGCCACCAGGGTGGTGCTGCACCTGCGCCCCGACCCGCCCGCCGGCGTGCGCACCCTGGTCGCCGGCGAACCGCTGCCCGAGGGCGCGCCGGCCAGCGACGCGGTCGAACTGCGCGATGACCCCATGTTGCAGCTGCCCGGCAGCCACGTCCGCTACTTCCGCACCGTGGACGCCGCCGACGACGTGCGCGAGGCCCTGCAACGGCGCGGCGCGCACGAGGCGCTGGTGGTCCCGCTGCGCGGCGCGCACCAGCTGCTCGGCGCGGTCGAGACACACGACCGGCTCAGCCGCTGGCGCGGGTTCGGCCGGGCCGACGTGCGGCTGCTGCGCACCCTGGCCAGCCACCTGGCCACCGCGCTGGACAACCGGCGGCTGCTCGCCAGGCTCCGGCACGACGCCTACCACGATCCGCTCACCGGCCTGCTCAACCGGCCCGGCCTGCGCGAGGCCGCCGCCGAACCACTGCGGCAATCCCCGCGCTCGGTGGTCATCCGGCTCGACCTCGACGTGCTCAGCCAGGTCAGCGACGCCCTCGGACACGCCTGGGGCGACCGCATGGTGGTGGCCGCGGGCCGCCGCATCCGGGAGGCCCTCGGCGCCGAGGTGCCGCTGGCCCGGCTGGAGGGCGGCACCTTCGCCGCGCTGCTGGTGGACTGCACCACCGAGGCCGCGCACGGCATCGCGGAGAAACTGCGTGCCCAGGTCGCCGCGCCCTACCCGGTGGAACGGCTCACCGTGGAGGCCACCGCGGTGGTCGGCTACGTGCCCACCATCGCCGAGGACGGCAGCCCAGTGCAGGACGTGGACACCCTGCTCCAGCACGCCGACGTGGCCGTGCGCGCGGCCCGCTCCAGCGGCGACGCGGTGCGCAGCTACCTGCCGAGCATGACCCAGGGCTTCCTGCGCCGCTTCCAGCTGGTCACCCAGTTCCGGCACGCGCTGGACAGCGGTCAGGTGCAGGTGCACTACCAGCCCAAGGTGGCCCTGCCCAGCCGCGAGGTGGTCGGGGTGGAGGCGCTGGTCCGCTGGGTGCACCCGGAGTTCGGGCGGGTCGACCCGGACGAGTTCGTGCCCGCGGTGGAGGCCACCGGCCTGGTCGACGCGCTCACCGGATTCGTCATGGAATGCGCGCTGATCCGCATCCGCAAGTGGCTGGACCGCGGGCTGCGGCTCTCCGTCGCGGTCAACCTGTCCGTGCGCAACCTGGAGGACGAGACCTTCCCGGACAAGGTCGCCGACGCGCTGCGCCGCCACGACGTGCCGCCAAGGCTGCTCACCTTCGAGCTGACCGAGTCCGGCGTGATGGCCGACCCGGAACGCTGCCTGCCGGTGCTGCGCAGGCTGCACGGGCTCGGCGTGGTGCTGGCCGTGGACGACTTCGGCACCGGCTACTCCTCGCTGGCCTACCTGCGCCAGCTGCCGGTGGACGAAGTGAAGATCGACAAGAGCTTCGTGCTCGGCATGGGCACCGACCTCGGCGACCTGGCCGTGGTCCGCTCCATCGTCGAACTGGGCCACTCCCTCGGCCTGCAGGTGGTCGCCGAGGGCGTGGAGGAGGACGCGGCCAAGGAGGCGCTGGTGCGCATGGGCTGCGACATCGCCCAGGGCTACCTGATCTCCCGGCCGCTCTCCGAGGACCGCTTCGAGGCCTGGCTGCGGGCCCGCACGGTGCGCGCCCGGGGCAGGCACGACGAGATGGTGCTCACGTTGGTCCGGTGACCCACCCCCCGATTTCGCTTCTGGGGGAGGCCTGTTGTAAAGTTCTCCACGTCCAGCCGGGAGGCAGCAACCTCCAAGCGGGACAAGCGCAACGCCCCAATAGCTCAGTCGGTAGAGCGTCTCCATGGTAAGGAGAAGGTCTACGGTTCGATTCCGTATTGGGGCTCTACGGGTGGGCCGGGGTGATCATCCAATGATCGCCACGGCCTGTCCGTGTGAGGGGACCTAGTCTCCTCGGATAGCGGTGTAGCTCAGCCTGGTAGAGCAAACGGCTCATAATCGTTGTGTCGCCGGTTCAAGTCCGGCCACCGCTACGCGAATGGTTGGACTGTGCCTGCCGCTCTTCGGGCGGCAGGCGGGTTCGCTTCCGCATCACACTGGGGGCCGAGCCCCCAGACCCCCAGCCGGGGGTGTGCCCCCGGACCCCCCGCTTCGAGCGGGGCCGGTTTTCCGAGTTGGTTTGGGAGGGCTGCCCTGTGGCTGCTACTGATGTTCGGCCGAAGATCACTCTTGCGTGCGAGGAGTGCAAGCACCGGAACTACATCACCAAGAAGAACCGGCGCAACGACCCGGATCGCTTGGAGATCAAGAAGTTCTGCCCGAACTGCGGCACGCACCGTGCGCACAAGGAAACTCGCTGAGCGTAGGCCCTGCTTGTGGGCTATAAGACATTCAAGACTGCTGGCTGAGAGGCTGCCCTGTTCGGAGCAGGGCAGCTTCTTTGTTTCCGGGTACTCTGCCCGCCGTGGCGCTTAACCAGTCTTTCGTAGGACGCTCATACCGGCTTCCCTGGGTCTACGAAGTCGGCCGTGAGGGCATCCGTGACCTCGCGTACGCGATCGGCGACCTGAACCGGGCCTACCGCGACCCCGAGGTCGCCAAGAGCTTCGGGCACGCCGACATCGTCGCGACCCCGACCTTCGCGACCGTGCTCGCCGTCCGCTCCCACCACGTGGTGACCGACGACCCCGAGCTGGGCATGGACTACAGCCGGATGATGCACAGCAGTCAGCGGTTCATCAACCACCGCCCGATCAAGCCCGGCGACCGCCTCATCTGCGAGGTGCACGTCGATGACATCTCCTCGCGCATGGGCAATGACTACATCACGCTGCGCTCCGAGTTGCTGACCGAGGACGGCGAGGCGATCTGTTCCGCCATCGCCACCCTGATCGTCCGCGGCGAGAAGCCGGTTGCCGCCCAGGAGGGGGACTCCGCATGAGCATCGCGACCACGCTGCCGCGCTACGACGACGTCGAGAAGGGCCTCCAGCTCCCGCCGTTGCAGCTGTGGATCACCCGCCGCGACCTCGTGCGCTACGCCGGGGTGTCCACCGACTGCAACACCATCCACTGGAGCGACCGGGCCGCCGAGGCCGCCGGGCTGCCCGGGGTGGTCGCACACGGTCTGCTGACCATGGCCATGGTGGCCAGGATCGTCTCGGACTGGACCGGCGACCCGGCCGCGATCATCGACTACCAGGTGCGCTTCGGCCGCCCGGTGGTCGTGCCCGACGACGACGAGGGCGCCACCGTCGAGGTCACCGCCAAGATCGGTGAGAAGCGGGACGACAACACCGTGCGGGTGGACATCACCGCCCGGTTCGGCGGGCAGTCGATCTTTGGGCGGGCCTACGCCATCGTGCGTCTGGCCTGATTCGAGTTGGAGCTGAAGCTGAAGCGCTGATGGGGGCGGCCCTGGTGCCGCCCCCATCAGCGTCTTCTGGGAGCTGGTCAGCGGGCCTCGGACAGGAGGTCGGCCAGGCGGGTTACGCCGGTGACCAGGTCCTCATCACCCAGGGCGTAGGAGAGGCGGAAGTAGCCGGGGGTGCCGAAGGCCTCGCCGGGGACCACCGCGACCTCGGCCTCTTCCAGGGCCAGTTCGGCCAGTTCCAGGCTGGTGGCAGGGCGGCGGCCGCGGATCTCCTTGCCGAGGATCTCGCGCACCGACGGGTAGGCGTAGAACGCGCCCTGCGGGGTCGGGCAGGTCACGCCGGGGATCTTGCCTAGCAAGTCGACCATCAGGCCGCGGCGGCGGTCGAATGCCTCGCGCATCCGCAGCACCGCGTCCAGCGGGCCGGACACCGCGGCCAGAGCGGCCCGCTGGGTCACGTTGGCGACGTTGGAGCACAGGTGCGACTGGAGGTTGGTCGCGGCCGTCACGACATCGCTGGGGCCCAGCAGCCAGCCGGCCCGCCAGCCGGTCATCGCGTAGGTCTTGGCCACCCCGTTGACCACCACCCAGCGATCGGCCAGCTCCGGCGCGACCACCGGCATCGAGACGTGCTCGGCGCCGCCGTAGACCAGGTGCTCGTAGATCTCGTCCGCGAGCACCCAGACGTCGTTGGCCGCCGCCCAGCGGCCGATCGCGGCCACCTGCTCCGGCGGGTAGACCGCGCCGGTGGGATTGGACGGCGAGCAGAACAGCAGCACCTTGGTGCGCGGGGTGCGCGCGGCCTCCAGCTGCTCGACGGTGGCCAGGTAGCCGGTGGACTCGTCGGTGGGCACCACCACCGGCACGCCGCCTGCCAGCGTGATCGCCTCGGGGTAGGTGGTCCAGTACGGCGCGGGCAGCAGCACCTCCTCGCCGGGGTCGAGCAGGGTGGCGAAGGCGGTGTAGACGGCCTGCTTGCCGCCGTTGGTGACCAGCACCTGACTGGGCTGGATCTCCAGGCCGGAGTCCCGGCGGGTCTTGTCCGCGATCGCCGCGCGCAGCTCGGGCAGGCCGCCCGGCGGGCTGTAGCGGTGGTTGCGGGGGTCCCGGCAGGCCGCCTCGGCCGCCGCGACGATGTGGTCGGGGGTGGGGAAGTCGGGTTCACCCGCGCCGAAGCCGATCACCGGCCGGCCCGCGGCCTGCAGGGCCTTGGCCCTGCTGTCCACGGCGAGGGTGGCGGAGGGGGCGATGCCGCCGATCCGCGCTGAGATGCGTGCGCCCATGAGGGGCATCGTGGCAGAGGACACCCGCCTCATCCGGCCCCATTTTCGCCGTCGACACCCCTTCCGACCACGCGGTTGGGGACTTCGGTGAGGTGTGCTCTACACTCATCGAACTGGGACGTCCGAACACCGAGCCCCACGCCCCACGTGGGGGTGGTGGAGGGCGGCCTAAATCGCGGTTGGGCAGTCTGTAAACTGAGTGCCGGATTGCGAAGGGGCGTAGCTCAATTGGCAGAGCAGCGGTCTCCAAAACCGCAGGTTGCAGGTTCAATTCCTGTCGCCCCTGCGTCAAAGTGGTCGGTCGAGCGGAGGGCGGCGGCGTGAGCGAAGACCGCGAGCAGGAAACGCGGCCGGAGGAAGAGAAGAAGGACTCCTCCCGCCCTGTTACCGCCGCATCGCGGCGTGAACGTCGTGCTTCCGCCCGCCCGGAGCGGACTCGTCCCGGCAAGAAGGCCGACGAGTCCGAAGCCAAGGGCACCAAGGGCCGGGCTACCCCGGCCCGGCGCACCAAGGAGCGCAAGGGCAACCCGATCAAGCGGCTCGGGCGCTTCTTCCGCGAGGTGTTCTCCGAGCTGCGCAAGGTCATCTGGCCGACGCGCAAGCAGCTGGTCACCTACACCGCGGTGGTCCTGGTGTTCGTCACCTTCATGGTGGCGCTGGTCACCGGACTTGACCTGGCCTTCGTGCAAGGCGTGACGTGGTTGTTCGACAACAAGTGACGCCCGCCCGCTGGGGTCGGCGTGAGGTCGTCGGCCACACGAGCAACGTTCGATAGGAAGCGAGACCGACTGTGACCTCACACGACGGCGGCCAGGAAGTGGCCGGCGTGACCGACGAGCAGGAGCACCCTGGCATCGAGGGTGACTCCGCGCAGGTCGAGCACGCTGGCACGGACGCCGAGGAGTCCGCTGAGGTCACAGACTCGGAAGACGAAGCCGTGGTGCCCGCCGAGGAGGCGGAGCTGACCGAGCCCGTCGCCGAGGAAGGCGACCCCGCCGACGAGCTGCGTGAGGCACTGCGGCACGCGCCCGGCGACTGGTACGTCGTGCACTCCTACGCGGGCTACGAGAACAAGGTCAAGGCGAACCTCGAGACCCGGATCCAGACCCTGGACCAGGAAGACTTCATCTTCCAGGTCGAGGTCCCGACCGAAGAGGTCACCGAGATCAAGAACGGCCAGCGCAAGCTGGTCCAGCGCAAGGTGCTGCCCGGCTACATCCTGGTCCGGATGGAGCTGACCGACACCTCGTGGAGCGCGGTGCGCAACACCCCTGGTGTCACCGGGTTCGTCGGCGCCACCTCCAAGCCGTCCCCGTTGACGCTGGACGAGGTGCTGAAGTTCCTGCTCCCGCGGGTCGAGCAGGCCAAGCCCGAGAAGGGCGGCAAGCAGACCGCCGCGAACGTCGCCAAGCCCACCATCGAGGTGGACTTCGAGGTCGGCGAATCGGTCACCGTCATGGACGGCCCGTTCGCCACCCTGCCCGCGACGATCAGCGAGGTCAACGCGGACGCGCAGAAGCTCAAGGTCCTGGTGTCGATCTTCGGCCGCGAGACTCCGGTCGAGCTGTCGTTCACCCAGGTCTCCAAGATCTGACCGCGCCGCCTCGGCAGGAGGCGCGGCGGCCGCGCCGGGGTCAGGCAAACCTCGACGTGGACATCCGGTGGGCACCGTGGCTCGGCGCCCACCTCAACACGGCAGAAGGAAAGACGAGATGCCGCCCAAGAAGAAGAAGCTGACAGCGATCATCAAGCTGCAGATCACCGCCGGTCAGGCGAACCCGGCACCGCCCGTTGGCCCCGCGCTGGGTCAGCACGGCGTCAACATCATGGAGTTCTGCAAGGCCTACAACGCCGCGACCGAGTCGCAGCGTGGCACCGTGGTGCCGGTCGAGATCTCCGTGTTCGAGGACCGTTCCTTCACCTTCGCGCTCAAGACGCCGCCGGCTGCTCGCCTGCTGCTCAAGGCCGCGGGTGTGGAGAAGGGCAGCGGCGAGCCGCACAAGACCAAGGTCGCCAAGGTGACCATGGACCAGGTGCGCGAGATCGCCCAGACCAAGATGGTCGACCTCAACGCCAACGACATCGACCAGGCCGCGAAGATCATCGCCGGTACCGCCCGCTCCATGGGCATCACCGTCGAGGGCTGAGTTCCGCCGTTCTTCGCCTCACCTGATCACCCCGTGGGAGAGCCACGCGCTGGCTCGCTACCACAACTGACCTGAAGAAAAGGACAGCACCATGAAGCGCAGCAAGGCCTACCGCCAGGCAGCCGAGCTGGTCGACCGCGAGCGGCTGTACAGCCCGCTTGAGGCCGCCGAGCTGGCCAAGCAGACCTCCAAGGTCAAGCTGGACGCGACCGTCGAGGTCGCCATCCGCCTGGGCGTCGACCCCCGTAAGGCCGACCAGATGGTCCGCGGCACCGTGAACCTGCCGCACGGCACCGGCAAGACCGCCCGCGTCATCGTCTTCGCCGTCGGCGACAAGGCCGCTGAGGCCGAAGCCGCAGGCGCGGACGCGGTCGGCGCCGAAGAGTTGATCGAGCGCATCCAGGGCGGCTGGCTCGACTTCGACGCGGCGATTGCCACCCCGGACCAGATGGCCAAAGTCGGCCGGATCGCCCGCATCCTCGGCCCGCGTGGCCTGATGCCGAACCCGAAGACCGGCACCGTCACCCCGGATGTCACCAAGGCCGTCAACGAGATCAAGGGCGGCAAGATCAACTTCCGCGTTGACAAGCAGGCCAACCTGCACCTGGTCATCGGGAAGACCTCCTTCGACAGGGACAAGCTGGTCGAGAACTACGCGGCCGCGCTGGATGAGGTCCTCCGGGCCAAGCCCTCGGCCGCCAAGGGCCGCTACGTCAAGAAGGTCACCTTCAGCACCACCATGGGCCCGGGTATCCCGGTCGACCCGGCCCGCACCCGCAACCTGCTGACCGACGAGGCCACTGCCTGATCGGTCCGCCAGCTCGAAAAAAGGGCGCTCTCCGCGAGGAGGGCGCCCTTTTTCGTGTGTGCGGAAGAAGGCTCAGCCGGTCAGGCAGTCCGCGGGCTCCTTCTCGTGCCCGGTGATCACCCAGCCGCCGTCGCCCTGCTTGGTCAGGATGAACACGCCGAGCCGGTCCCCGCCGGTGACGCCGAGATCGCAGGACCGGATCTCCGAGGTGCTGCCGCTGGTGAAGGCGGCGTTCTCGGGGAAGTCCGGGTTGGCGTAGCGGGACTTGTCGGTCACCTTCGCCGCCGCGGCCTGGGCCGCCTGCGGGCAATCCGGCACGCCGAAGCTCTTCGCGAACGCGGCCTTGCCGGTCGCGGAGAACACCGCGCACGCCTGCTTCGGATCACCGGCCACGTAGTGGTAGACGGTGCGCACCGCCTCCTTGGGTGAGGTCTGCTGCACGGTCTGGTCCTGCTGCCCCGCACTGCCGCCGGTGCCACCGCCACCGCGCAGCGGGCTGTCCTCGCAGCTGAAGAAGTAGAAGTAGGCGAAGATCAGCACCGCCGCGATCGCGCCGTACTTGATCAGCCGGTTGCGCCAGGTCCGCTGTTTGGGCAGGCGCTTCTCCAGGCGTTGCACGATGCGGTCCTCGACCTGTCGCAACTCCAGCTCCCGCTGGTTCGCGTCCCGCTTCTCCACCGCGCCCTGGTCCTCGAACTTTGGGTCCACCACTACCTCCTGTCCTGACACATGGTGCCGTCTCGGTCACCCGCCATGTGCGACCGCCGGGCTGATTTGGAGCCTTGACCGGCCGTCGCGTAGTCTGTTCGCAGTTCCACCAAAGACCGCTGGTCTTTCCCTTTCCGGTTCTCCGGTCAGGGAGACGAAGGCCCCGTGACTACGAGGGCGGCCCGCGCAGGAGGACGAGGCAAGCTTCGCGCGTTTTCGCGCGTTCTCTCACGCCCCGTGCCTGTGCGCCGGGGCGTTCGTCGTCTCCGGGCCCCATTTCATCAGAGCTTGGAGAGGAGGCGACCATGGCGAAGCCCGACAAGGTTCAGGCCGTCGCCGAGATCACGGAGAAGTTCCGTGGTAGCTCGGCCACGGTTGTCACCGAGTACCGCGGGCTCTCCATGGCGCAGCTGACGGAGCTGCGTCGTGCCCTCGGTACGGGCACCACGTACACCGTCGCGAAGAACACGCTGGTGAAGCGTGCCGCCGAGGACGCAGGCATGGCCTCGCTCACGGAGCTGCTGGTCGGCCCGACCGCGATCGCCTTCATCGAGGGTGAGCCGGTCGACGCCGCGAAGGCGCTGCGCAACTTCGCGAAGGACAACAAGGCCCTTGTCATCAAGGGTGGCTTCATGGAGGGCAAGCCGCTCTCCATTGATGAGGTCAACCGAATCGCGGACCTCGAGTCCCGCGAGGTGCTGCTCGCCAAGCTGGCGGGCGCGATGAAGGGCAACCTGGCCAAGGCCGCCGGTCTGTTCGCCGCTCCGGCGTCGCAGGTCGTGCGTCTGGCGCAGGCCCTGGCGGACAAGCGTGCTGCGGAGGGTGGCGCCGCGGCGCCGGCCGACGCCGCCGACGCGCCTGCCGAGAGCTGACCAAACCGAAATCCGCGTTCGCGCGATCACCGCGGCGCAATGTATGAGAGGAACGCCACCATGGCGAAGCTCAGCACCGAAGAGCTGCTCGACGTCTTCAAGGAAATGACCCTGCTCGAGCTCTCCGCGTTCGTGAAGGAGTTCGAGGACACCTTCGAGGTCACCGCTGCCGCGCCGGTCGCCGTCGCCGCCGCCGGTGGCGCCGCTGCGCCGGCTGAGGCCGCCGAGGAGCAGGACGAGTTCGACGTCGTCCTCGAGTCCGCCGGTGACAAGAAGATCCAGGTCATCAAGGTCGTGCGTGAGATCGTCTCCGGCCTGGGCCTGAAGGAGGCCAAGGAGCTCGTCGAGGGCGCGCCGAAGGCCGTCCTGGAGAAGGTCGCCAAGGAGGCCGCCGAGGCCGCCAAGGAGAAGCTGGAAGCCGCCGGCGCTAAGATCTCTGTCAAGTGATCTGAGCGGCCTCGGCCGCTCGCGCACAGCCGCTTAGCCGCACAGCGGGGCGGGTTCCCACTTGGGAGCCCGCCCCGCTGTCGGTTAGCCGCACCTTTGTCCGGCCGCGTTATGCACCTGTGACCGCTAACCCAACTGGGCAGTAACTTGCTGCGGCAACGCTCGTTGCACCAGTGTGACGCCGGTCGCTCCGGCGTCAGCTGTCCTGGGCCGACGCGGACGAGCCGCAGTGAAGCGGGAGGTGCGATGGGCGTCGAGGTGGTCGTCGAAGGCCTGAGCAAGTCCTTCGGCAAGCAGACCATCTGGGGCGATGTCACGCTGACACTGCCGCAGGGCGAGATCAGCGTGCTGCTGGGTCCCTCGGGTACCGGAAAATCCGTCTTCCTCAAATCACTCGTCGGTCTGCTCCGGCCCGAACACGGCCGGGTGATGATCAACGGGGTCGACATCTGCAGCTGCTCCGAGCACAAGCTGTACGAGATCCGCAAGCTCTTCGGCGTCCTCTTCCAGGACGGCGCGCTGTTCGGCTCGATGAACCTCTTCGACAACATCGCCTTCCCCTTGCGTGAGCACACCCGCAAGAGCGAGGCCGAGGTGCGCCGGATCGTGCTGGAGAAGATGGAGATGGTCGGTCTCATCGGCGCGGAGAAGAAGCTGCCAGGTGAGATCTCCGGCGGTATGCGCAAACGCGCCGGGCTGGCCCGCGCGCTGGTGCTGGACCCGGAGATCATCCTCTTCGACGAGCCGGACTCCGGTCTGGACCCGGTCCGGGTGGCCTACCTGAACCAGCTCATCGTCGACCTGAACGCGCAGATCGACGCCACCTTCCTGATCGTCACCCACGACATCGGCACTGCGCGCAGCGTGCCGGACAACATCGGCATGCTCTTCCGCCGCGAGCTGGTCATGTTCGGCCCGCGCGAGGTGCTGCTCACCTCCACCGAACCGGTGGTCGAGCAGTTCCTCAACGGCCGCCGCGAAGGTCCGATCGGCATGAGCGAGGAGAAGGACGCGGCCCAGGCCGCCGCCGAACTCGCCGCGCTGGCCGCCAACGGCGGCAGCACCCTTGGCGGACCCAAGGGCGGTGGCGGCACCGGCATCGTGCCGCAGATCGAGGTCAGCCCTGGACTGCCGATGCGGGCCGCGGTGCGCAGGCGCAAGGAACGGGTGATGCGCATCCTGCACACCCTGCCGCCGACCGCGCAGCAGGCCATCGTGGCCAGCCTGACCCCGGACGAGCAGGCCTATTTCGGCGTCTACGCCGGCGCGGGCGCGCCGCAGCGGATGACCCAGCCGATTACGCAGCCCAGTCCGCAGCCGCGGGAGCCGTGGACCCCGTCCCCGTGGACCAGGCCGGGAGGCGAGGCATGACCCGCCCCGCCCCGAACTTCCCCGGCGCGGGCGCGCTCGCCGAGACCGGCCGGTTGTTCGCCCTCGGCCTGGACACCACCAGGTCGATGTTCAAGCGGCCGTTCCAGTTCCGCGAGTTCATCCAGCAGTGCTGGTTCATCGCCAGCGTCACCATCCTGCCCACCGCGCTGGTCGCGATCCCGTTCGGCGCGGTGATCGCGTTGCAGCTGGGCTCGCTGACCAGGCAGATCGGCGCCCAGTCCTTCACCGGCGCAGCCAGCGTGCTCGCGGTGATCCAGCAGGCCAGCCCGATCGTGACCGCGTTGCTGATCGCGGGCGCCGGTGGTTCGGCGATCTGCGCCGACCTCGGCTCGCGCAAGATCAGGGAAGAGATCGACGCGATGGAGGTGCTGGGCGTCTCGCCGATCCAGCGCCTGGTGGTGCCAAGGGTGCTGGCCGCGATGCTGGTCGCGGTGCTGCTCAACGGCATGGTGAGTGTGGTCGGCGTGCTCGGCGGCTACTTCTTCAACGTGGTCATGCAGGGCGGCACGCCAGGGGCCTACCTGGCCAGCTTCTCCGCATTGGCCCAGCTACCGGACCTGTGGATCAGCGAGATCAAGGCGCTGATCTTCGGCTTCATCGCCGGCATCGTGGCGGCCTACCGCGGGCTCAACCCGGCGGGCGGGCCCAAGGGTGTCGGCGACGCGGTGAACCAGTCCGTGGTCATCACCTTCCTGCTGCTGTTCTTCGTCAACTTCGTGCTGACCACGGTGTACCTGCAGCTGGTCCCGGCGAAGGGCATGTGATGGCGACCGTCGGCGACAAGTTCCGCAGCGCGGCCAAGGCGCCGCTGCACGGCCTGGACGCACTCGGCGACCAGCTCTCCTTCTACCTGCGCGCACTGGCCTGGGTGCCGCGCGCGCTGCGCCGGTACCTGCGGGAGACGCTGCGGCTGCTGGCCGAGGTCAGCTTCGGCAGCGGCGCGCTCGCGGTCATCGGCGGCACCATCGGTGTGATGATCGGCATGACGGTCTTCACCGGCACCGTGGTCGGCCTGCAGGGCTACGCGGCGCTGAACCAGATCGGCACCTCGGCCTTCACCGGGTTCGTCTCGGCCTACTTCAACACCCGCGAGATCGCGCCCCTGGTGGCCGGGCTCGCGTTGTCCGCCACGGTCGGCTCCGGCTTCACCGCCCAGCTCGGCGCGATGCGCATCTCCGAGGAGATCGACGCGCTGGAGGTCATGGGTGTGCCCAGCCTGCCGTACCTGGTGACGACCCGGGTCATCGCCGGGTTCGTCGCGGTGATCCCGCTGTACGTGATCGGCCTGCTGACCTCCTACCTGGCCTCGCGCACGATCACGACCGAGTTCTACGGGCAGTCGGCTGGCACCTACGACCACTACTTCAACCTGTTCCTGCCACCGGAGGACGTGCTCTGGTCCTTCGGCAAGGTGCTCGTGTTCAGCGTGGTGATCATCATGACCCACTGCTACTACGGCTACCGGGCCAGCGGCGGACCGGCGGGTGTCGGCGTCGCGGTCGGCCGCGCGGTGCGCACCGCGATCGTCACCACGGCGCTGCTGGACTTCTTCCTCAGCCTGGCGATCTGGGGAACGACGACCACGGTGAGGATCGCTGGATGACCGCTCGCTCCACCCTGTCCGTGCTACGCCGCCGACTGCTCGGTGTCGTGTTCCTGGCGGTCATCGCACTGGTGCTCGGCCTGACCGTGTCGGTCTACCGCGGCGTGTTCGAGCGCACCGCGGCGGTGACCCTGCGCACCGACCACATCGGCAACCAGCTGATGACCGAGTCCGACGTGAAGGTGCGCGGACTCATCGTCGGCGAGGTCAAACGCATCTCCAGCAAGGGTGACGGGGCCGAGCTGGAGCTGGCCCTGCACCCGGACAAGCTGGCGCTGATCCCCAAGGACGTCACCGCGCGGCTGCTGCCCAAGACCCTCTTCGGCGAGCGCTACGTGGCGCTGGTGCCGGGCAAGCCGGGCGGCGGGCACCTGGCCGAGGGCGATGTGATCAGCCAGGACCGCAGCAGCTCGGCCATCGAGCTGGAGCGGGTGCTGTCCAACCTGATGCCGGTGCTGCAGGCGGTGCAGCCGCAGAAGCTGGCTGGCACGCTCGGCTCGATGGCCACCGCGCTGGACGGCCGCGGCGAGCAGCTCGGCGAGACGCTGACCCTGCTCAACCGGTACCTGCGCGAGCTGAATCCGGCGCTGCCGGAGCTGAAGGCGGACATCTCCGCGCTGGCCGATGTCAGCGGCGTCTACGACAAGGCCGCGCCGGACCTGCTGCAGGCCCTGGCGGAGCTGACCACCACCACGAAGACCGTGGCCGAACAGCGAAGCAACCTGCAGACGCTCTACACCAGCGTCGGCAATACCTCGGCCGACCTCACCGGGTTCCTGGCCGCCAACCGCAACAACCTGATCCGGGTGGCCGCCGACAGCAGACCGCTGCTGGACGTGCTGGCCAAGTACGCGCCGGAATATCCCTGCTTCCTCAAGGGGATGACCGAGCTGGCGCCGCGGCTGGACAAGGCCTTCGGCAAGGGCACCAGCACGCCGGGCCTGCGGATCACCATGGAGATCACCGCGAACCGTGGGAAGTACGTGCCGAACCAGGACGAGCCCCGCTACGCCGACAAGCGCGGACCGCGTTGTTATGACATCCACCCGCGGCCCGAGCCGTTCCCGCAGTACCCGCCGGACGGCCCGGTGAAGGACGGCAGCAAACCGCCACCGGCCGCGCGCAGTGCCAACGACGGACTGAACCCGCCGATCAACGTGCAGAACGGCGGCTATGTCGCGCCGTCGGCTGCCTCCGGTGGCGTGGCCGACCTCGGTATCGCGAACTCCCCGGCCGAACAGGACTTCCTGGCCGCGCTGATCGCCGGCCAGCTCGGGGTGGCGCCGCAGCAGGTGCCCAGCTGGGCGAGCCTGGTGCTCGGCCCGGCGCTGCGCGGGACGGAGGTGACGCTGCGATGAGGGGACTCACCGCGCCGCTGATCAAGTTCAGCGTGTTCGTGCTGGTGACCGTGCTGGCCACCACCCTGCTGGCGATCACCATCGCCAACGCCGACCTGCGCGAGTCCGACGGCTACCTGGCCCGGTTCACCGACGTCACCTCGCTCAATCCCGGCGACGACGTGCGCATCGCCGGGGTCAAGGTGGGCCAGGTCGAGGAGGTCAAGGTCGCCGACCGGCGGCTGGCCGAGGTCCGGTTCTCCGTTGAGCAGCAACGGAAACTCCCGGCCGCGGTGACCGCGACGGTCAAGTACCGCAACCTGGTCGGTCAGCGCTACATCGCGCTGGAGCAGGGCTCCGGCGGTGCGGGCACACTGCCGCCCGGCGGGGTCATCCCGCTGGAGCGCACCCGGCCGGCGCTGGACCTGACCGCGTTGTTCAACGGGTTCAAGCCGCTGTTCCAGGCGCTCAACCCGGAGGATGTGAACAAGCTGTCCTACGAGATCGTCCAGGTGCTGCAGGGCGAGGGCGGCACGATCACCAGCCTGCTCGCGCACACCGCCTCGCTGACCACCACCATCGCCGGCAAGGACAAGGTGATCGGCGAGGTGGTGGACAACCTCAACCAGGTGCTGGGCACGGTCAACGACCGCGACCAGCAGCTCACCGGGCTGATCACCCAGCTCCAGCAGCTGGTCTCCGGGCTGGCCAAGGACCGCCAGCCCATCGGGGAGGCGATCACCGCGCTGGGCTCGCTGACCAACGCCACCGCCGGACTGCTCAACGGGGCGCGCGAACCACTGCGCAAGGACATCGGCGAACTCGGCAGGCTGGCCAAGAACCTGGGCGATGGCAACGAGATCGTGGAGGGCATCCTGCAGCGGATGCCGAAGAAGCTGGAGACGATCACCCGCACCGCGACCTACGGCTCCTGGTTCAACTTCTTCCTGTGCGAGGCCAGCGGCCAGGTCACCGTGCCGATCATCAACAAGCCGGTGGAGATCCCGGTCATGCCCAACACCCAGCCGAGGTGCAAGGCATGAAACCCTTCCGCGCGCGCAATCCGATCACCATCGGCCTGGTCGGCCTCACCGTGCTGACCCTTGGGCTGCTCAGCGCGTTCTTCTTCGAGGACCTGCCGATCGTCGGCGGCGGCACCAGCTACCGGGCCCAGTTCACCGAGGCCGCCGGGCTCAAACCGGACGACGAGGTGCGGGTGGCCGGGGTCAAGGTCGGCAAGGTGGCCGATGTGGAGCTGGAGAAGGACCACGTGCTGGTCACCTTCCGGGTGGACGACGCCTGGGTCGGCGACCGCAGCACCGCGGCCATCAAGATCAAGACTTTGCTGGGGCAGAAGTTCCTCGCCCTGGACCCGCAGGGTGGCGCCCCGCTCAAGCCGAGCCAGGCCATCCCGCGCGAGCGCACCATGTCGCCCTACGACGTGACCGAGGCGTTCACCGGCCTGGCCAGCACGGTCGGGCAGATCAACACCGAGCAGCTGGCCAAGAGCTTCCAGACCATCGCCACCACCTTCCGGGACACCCCGGATGAGGTGCGCGGCGCGCTGGACGGGCTCAACGCGCTGTCCAAGACGATCTACAGCCGGGACGACCAGCTGGCCAAACTGCTGGCCAACACCAACTCGATCAGCAAGACCCTGGCCGACCGCAACGCCGAGTTCGAGAAGCTGCTCGGCGACGGCAACCGGCTGCTGGCCGAGATCCGCAAGCGCAAGGACGCGATCAGCTCGCTGCTGACCGGCACCCAGAAGCTGTCCAGGGAGTTGCAGGGACTGGTGGCCGAGAACAAGAACCAGCTGCGTCCCGCGCTGGAACAGCTGGAGCGGGTGACCACCATGTTGCAGCGCAACCAGGACAGCCTCGGCCGCAGCATCAACCTGCTGGCCCCGTTCGTGCGGGTCTTCGCCAACACCCTGGGCAACGGGCGCTGGTTCGACACCTACATCTGCGGGCTGCTGCCGCCCTCGCTCGGCCCGATCAACCCCGAGGGGTGCCGCCCATGAGCACCCCACTCAAGGCCCGTCCGGACCTGGCCCGGCTGATCGCCTTCGGCGCGGTCGTGGTGCTGCTGCTCACCGCCACCCTATGGTGGGTCTTCGCCCGGCCGGCCGGACGGCTGGTCACCGCGTACTTCTCCGCCGGGATCGGCGTGTACGAGGGCGGCGACGTCCGGGTGCTCGGCGTGCGGGTCGGCACCATCGACAAGGTCGAGGCGCAGGGCACCCAGGTCAAGGTCGAGATGCGGGTAGACCGGGACGTGGAGCTGCCCGAGCGGCCGAACGCGGCCGTGGTCAACCCGAGCGTGGTCAGCGACCGGTACGTGCAGCTCGCCCCGGTCTACACCGGCGGGCCGAAACTCGGTGAGAACACGGTGATCCCGCGCGAGCGCACGGTCACCCCGATGGAGCTGGACGAGGTCTACGGCAGCCTGGACAAGCTGACCACCGCGCTGGGACCCAAGGGCGCCAACAAGAACGGCGCGCTGTCCCAGCTGCTCGACGTCAGCGCGGACAACCTGGCAGGCAACGGCAAGAAGCTGCAGGACACCATCCGCGGCCTCGGCGACGCCGCAGGCACCCTCAACGGCGCGCGGGATGACCTGTTCGGCACCATCGACAACCTGCGCAAGTTCACCTCGATGCTGGCCGCCAACGACTCGCAGGTGCGCACCTTCAACACCCAGCTCGCCGACGTGAACCGGTTCCTGGCCGCCGAACGCGAGGACCTGGGCGCCGCGGTGCGCGAGCTGGCAGGCGCGCTGATGAGCGTGGAGGGCTTCATCCGGGACAACCGGGAGCAGCTCAAGTCCAATGTGGACAAGCTGGCCAGCATCACCAAGGTGCTGGTGGACCAGCGGGCGGCACTGGCCGAGGTGCTCGACGTGGCCCCGCTGGCCCTGGGCAACCTGCAGAACACCTATAACGCCTCCAGTGGCACCCTGGATACCCGGACGAATATCAACGAGTTGACCAGGCCGCCGATCGTCATGGTCTGCGAGCTGCTCCGCCAGACCACGCCCAAGCAGCTCCCGCAGGTGCTCGCCGACGTCTGCGGCAAGCTCGCCGGGGTGGTCGACGGCGTGGTGAAGCTGCCCAGCGTGGCCGAGGTGATCACCTCGCTGCAGCAGGGGAAACTGCCGCAGCTGCCGCCGTTGCTGGGTGTCCCTGCCGGGAAGGGGTCACGATGAGGACCGCGCTGCGCCTGGCCGGACTCGCGCTGGCCGGCAGCCTGCTCGCCGGCTGTGGCCTCGGCGAGTTCACCGGGCTGTACAACGTGCCGCTGCCCGGCGGGGCCGACCTGGGCGATCACCCGTACCGGGTCAAGGTGCGCTTCAAGGACGTGCTCGACCTGGTGCCGCAGGCCGGGGTGAAGGTCAACGACGTGGCGGTCGGCCGGGTGGAGAACGTGGCGCTGGCCCAGGACGGCTGGACCGCCGAGGTCACCGTGCTGGTCAACGGCGAGGTCAAACTGCCTGCCAACGCCGACGCCAAACTCCGCCAGTCCAGCCTGCTGGGGGAGAAGTTCGTCGAGCTGGCCGCGCCCAAGTCACCGCAGGGCAGCCTGGCCGACGGGGCGCTGATCCCGCTGGAGCGGACCAACCGCAACCCGGAGGTCGAAGAGGTCTTCGGCGCGTTGTCGTTGCTGCTCAACGGCGGTGGCGTCGCCCAGCTGCAGACCATCACCAAGGAGCTGAACAAGGCGCTGTCCGGGCGCGAGCCGGAACTGCGCGAGCTGCTGTCCAATGTGGACAAACTGGTCAGCACCCTGGACGGGCACAAGGGCGAGATCGCCCGCGCGCTGGACGGGCTCAACCGGCTCTCCGCCACCCTGGTCGGCCAGATCGGCAACATCAAAACCGCGCTGGACGGGCTGGAGCCGGGGCTGAAGGTGCTCGCCGAACAGCGGCAACAGCTGGTCGGCATGCTGCAGGCGCTGGACCGGCTCTCCGGGGTGGCCACCGATGTGGTCAACCGGAGCAAGGACGACATCATCCACGACCTCAAGGCGCTCACGCCCACCCTGCAGAAGCTCGCCGAGGCCGGGCAGAACCTGCCCAAGGGCCTGGAGATGCTGTTCACCTTCCCGTTCCCGGACTCCGCGACCGAGGCGGTCAAGGGTGACTACACCAACCTGCACGCCAAGATCGACCTGGACCTGAGCCGCATCCTGGACAACCTGGGCAGTTCCCGGCAGGGCCTGCTCGGCCCGCCGTCGCCCGGCACGGCCCAGCCCGGCGCCACCCCGCCGCTGCTGCCAGGACTGCCCGGTCTGCCCACGCCGCCGACGCCGAACCGGCCGGGCGGCGGCGGGCAGCAGGGCGGACTCGGCGGCCTGATCGGCTCGCTGCTGGGTGGTGGCCGCTGATGACGACCCGCAGGATCCGCCTCCAGATCATCGCCTTCGTGGTGATCGCGCTGGTCGGGGTGAGCTACGCCGGGGCCCGCTACGCCGGGCTGGACCGGCTCTTCGGCCCGCGTGGCTACCTGGTGACCATGAAGCTGGCCGACTCCGGCGGCATCTTCACCAACGCCGAGGTCACCTACCGCGGGGTCACCGTGGGCCGGGTCGGGCAGTTGCGGCTGACCGAGACCGGCCTGGAAGTCGAACTGGACATCGAGCAGGGCCACGACCGGATCCCGGCCGACACCTTGGCCGTGGTGACCAATCGGTCCGCGGTCGGCGAGCAGTACGTGGACCTGCGGCCCAACATCGACACCGGGCCGTACCTGGCGGGCGGTTCGGTGATCAGCGTGGACCGCACCGCGACCCCGCCGCCGGTGGAGACGCTGCTGGCCAACCTGGACGGACTGGCCACCTCGGTGCCGCTGGACTCGCTGCGCACCGTGGTGGACGAGCTGGGCACCGCCTTCGACGGCACCGGCCCGCAGCTGCAGCGGTTGCTGGACACCACCTCGGTGTTCACCAAGGACGCGGTGAAGAACCTGCCGCAGACCCTGGAGCTGCTGCGCAAGGCGCGCACCGTGCTGGGCACGCAGAACCAGCAGGCATCCTCGATCACCTCGTTCAGCCGGGACCTGAAGCTGATCGCCGAACAGCTCGGCAAGTCCGATCCGGACCTGCGCAAGCTGATCGAGCAAGCGCCGAAGGCCGCCGGGCAGGTCAGCGGGCTGCTGCGGGAGTCCGGCCAGGGCATCTCCGAGCTGACCGCGAATCTGCTCACCACGGTGGATGTCGCGCTGCCGCGCAAGGATGGGCTGGAACAGGCCATGGTGACCTATCCGATGGTCGTCGGCGGCGCGTTCACGGTGGCGCCGGGCGACGGCACCGCGCACTTCGGCCTGGCGATCAACCTGTTCGACCCGCCGCCGTGCACCAAGGGCTATGAGAAGACCAAGCGCAGGCCGGGCGATGTCACCGGGCCGATCGCGCTGAACAGCCAGGCGTACTGCGCCGAGGGGCCAGGTAGCCCGATCGAGGTGCGCGGCGCGCAGAACGCGCCCTACGGCGGCAAACCGATGACCCCGCCGCCGTCGACCAGGCTGGTCGGCCCGGCCCGGCAGCCCCAGGCCGGCGCCGCCTCCGGCCTGCTCGCGCTGTTGCAGTTGCCAGGAGGCCAGGCGCCGCGCAGTCTGGCCCAGATGCTCGGCCTGTCCGGCTGAGCGAGTTTTTGGAGCGTCATGACCGATAGATCGACCACTGACTTCAGCACGGATCCACCGCGGGGTGCGGATCCGCGTCGCGTGCTCGTGCTGGGCGCCACCGTGCTCGTGGTGCTCGCGACCCTGTTCGCCGGCTGGTACGGGGTGTCGTGGGCGGTGGCCGGGTCGGATGACGGACTGGACTACGCCAGGGAGCGGGACGAGGTGGTGCTGGTCGGTCAGCAGCACGTGGTCAACCTGCTGCACCAGGACTACCGCAAGTACGACGAGATCTTCGAGCAGCTGAAGTCGGCCACCACGAGCCCGCTCAGCGAGGCGCTGGCCGCCGACAAGGAGGCCACCAAGAAGTACCTCAACGACCGCAAGCTGGTGACCACCGCCAAGGCCAGGGAGAGCGCGCTGACCGAGTTGGACCTGCGCGCGGGCAAGGCGAAGATGCTGGCCATCGTCGAACTGACCGGCAAGTCCGGCGAGGAGCAGCCGCAGGTGTCCACCGGCCGGGTGGCCGTGGAACTGACCAGAACCCCCGACGGCTGGCGGCTGTCCGCGCTGGACGCCGTTCGCCCCGCCCCGGCCGTCTGAGGAGGAGACACACCCCGTGCCCCCCATCCGTCGTCACCGCCCCGCGGGCGGCCCGGTCCGCCACCCGAAGGTCGCGGGCACCCGGACCCGCCCGGCCACCGACCGGTTCGAGGACCCCACCGCAGCCCCCGCGGATTTCGCGGACACCGGCACTCCCGAGGACACCGCCGCCGCTGAGGACACCGCCGCCGAGCTGTCCGCGCAGGGCGTCCTGGAACCCGAAGCCCCCGCCACCCCAAAACCGGCCCCGGCGAAGGCGGCAAAGCCCGCAACCAAGCCAAAACCGGCCCCAGCGCCGGAACCGCCCGAGGACGGACCACGTCCCCGGGCCGCCGCCCGCGCGAAGGCCGCGGCCAAGCCCCAACCCGCCCCCGAGCCGGAGCCAGTCCCGGAAATCGTTGTCCCCCAACGGTCTGCCGGCTGGTTGCTGCCCGCGGCGCTGGTCCTGGTCGCCGCTGTGCTGACCGTGCTGGGCTTCTGGTTCCGCGGTGAATCGCTCCAGGTCGAAAGCGGTGGCAGCAACCAGGCCCTGGTCGACAACGCCCGCACCAGCGAGGTGGTCGGCCAGGTGACCAGCGCGATCCAGACCGTGCTGTCCTACAACTTCGCCGAGCCGCAGAAGAACGAGGACGCCGCCAAGGCCGTGCTGATGGGCAAGGCCACCCAGGACTACGACACCATCCTGACCGGCCTGCGCAAGAGCGGCACTGAGCAGAAACTGGTGTACAGCACCATCGTCCGCTCCGCCGCGGTGCGGGTGCTGGAGGGCGATCGCGCCATGGTCCTGGTCTTCGCCGACCAGCACAGCGAACGCGCCAGCGACGGCTACCGCGGCGACACCGCGCTGCAGGTCGTGGTGAACCTCCAGCAGGTCGACGGCAAGTGGAAGATCACCGAGATCCAGCCCCGCTGACCCACCCCGCGCAAGTGCCCCCCATCGTGTGAGCCGCCACCCCTGTTTGCCACCCGGTCACAGGGCACAATCACGCGACCCCAAACCCCGCACCCACGGCACCGGTTTCCCCACCACCACCCGCCAAACCCACCCCCGCCACCACATTCCCGCAGGTCACGGCGCTCCCCGCCAGTTCATTCGTTCGTGTCACCCGCCGCAGTGGCTGTGCCAACCCGGCACAGCGCACGCTCGTGATGTCGAACCACCACCCCAGGGAGACCCCGTGCACCCGCCCCGCACCACCACACCCCACGCCCCCACAACCGCCAGACCCCCGCCGCGCTACGACAACTGGGTGAGTTCCTCCCAGTCGTGCCTGGTAGTGCCAGCTCGGATTTGTGAAGTCCCAATCGGTCACGAAACGCTAACGGTGGCTGTGGCATAGTCGTCGCCCATGCGTGACTCCGAGCCCGACGGGATCACCGAGCTGACCGAGGAGCAGTTGGCGTTCCTCGCCGACCTGCCCTCGGAGCGCAGGCACGAGTTGCTCGACTGGTGGCATGCCCGGCGAGCCGCGCTGGTGGCGCTTCGCGAGGACGGCAAACGCTTCGCCGATCGGCTGGACGAACTGGTCGGCGAAATGCAGGCGGAGCTTGGCGATCAGCCGAGCGAGGAGGCCAAGGAGTCCTTCACCGACCTGCTCACCGGACTGGCGTTGATCGCCGAGTCGGGCCGGGCCTTCGCCAGGGACGACGTCGACAGCGCCGTGGAACTCAGCTCGGTTGCCGGTGACTACATGCGCAGGGCAGGGGAGGAGTGATCACGATACGGCGGGAGTAGTCAGGCGGATGAAGCTCACGGAGTACCTGCGTGGCCTCGACCGGACAGCGCTGGTGCGGTTGTTCGAGCTACGGCCCGACATCCTGGTCGAACCCGCGCCCCGGCACTGGGACGGCCTGGCCAAGGCCCTGACCACCCGCACCTCTCTCGACCAAGCCCTGCAACACCTCGACCAGGACGCCCTGACCCTCACCCAGGCCCTCCAGGTCCTGGGCCCCGGCGCCACCCCCACCGCCCTGGCCACCACCCTCGACTCCCCACAACCACTGGTCAACGCCGCCCTGTCCCGCCTCACCGAACGCGCCCTGTCCTGGCCCATCCCGCCACACCTCACCGAGCAGACCCCCACCCCCAAGAACCACCCACCCACGAGCCCCGCCGCCGCGAACCTTCCGGCTGCCAATCGCACAGCGGCGAACCACCTCACCCTGAGCCTCCCCGCCGCGAACCACCCGCCCGCGAGCCATCCCATCGCGAGCCACCCGGCCGCGAGCCGCGCCGCCGTGAACCACCTGGCCGCGAACCCCGCCGCGGCGAACCTCCCGGCCGCCGATCGCGCCGCCGCGAACCCGGCCGCGAACCACACCACCGAGCCCCACACCACCGACCCCCACCTGGCCAACCCACCCCGCCTCGCCACCTGGTGGCCCACCCCACTCGGCCTGGGCGCCCCGGCGGCCGACCTCCTGGCCCAGTACTCCCTCCCCGAGATCCGCGCCCTGGCCGCCCGGCACAAACTCCCCGCCAAGGG
The DNA here is from genome assembly GCF_052078295.1 of Crossiella sp. CA198. Taxonomy (NCBI): domain Bacteria; kingdom Bacillati; phylum Actinomycetota; class Actinomycetes; order Pseudonocardiales; family Pseudonocardiaceae; genus Crossiella; species Crossiella sp. CA198. The sequence goes on along the minus strand of NZ_JBQJIM010000039.1, from coordinate 10,576 downwards.
CACCCGAGCCGTCCTGACCCAGCAGCTCGCCACCCTCCTCGGCGACCGCCCCCACCTGACCCGCCTGCTGAACTCCCTTCCGGCCGAGGCAACCGAGCTGCTGACCACGCTGCGCGACAGCTCCCGCCACCTGGACCTCGCCGACGAGGACCTCGCCCCCGCCACGGCCCCCCTGCTCGACCTCGGCATCCTGCTGCGCCGCGGCAAGTCCACCGCCGAGATCCCCCGCGAGGTCGGCCTGGCCCTGCTCTACCACCGCCGCCACCGCCTGACCGGCCCACCCCAGGTCGCCACCAGTCCCGCCACCCCGGAACTGGCCGAGAACCAGGCCGCGGTAGCCGCCGCCGAGGCGGTCCGCAGCGCCACCACCCTGCTCGAGAACGCGGAGGCGGACCCCATCCCCGCCCTGCTCTCCGGCGGTATCGGCACCAGGGAGCTGCGCCGTCTCGCCAGATCCCTCGCCTGCCCACCGGAACAGGCCGCGCTCTGGCTGGACCTGGCGCACGCCGCGGGTCTGCTGGGCCACCACCACGCTGGCCACCACGTCGACAGCTACGCCCCCACCGCCGCCTACGACACCTGGCGCACCCAACCCGCGGCCCAGCGCTGGACCACCCTCGCCCGCACCTGGCTGACCCTCCAGGAAGCCCCCACCCACCGCCTCACCCCCGACGGCCGCCCCATCCCACCCACGGTCCCCAACCCCGGCCCCGCCCAGGCCCAGCGCCAGGCCGTCCTGGCGACCTACGCCACCCTCCCGCCAACCCGGCGAGCCACCCCCGCCGCGGTCCTGCAGGCAGTCGCCTGGCACGCCCCCCTGCTGGTCGCCTCCGACCACAACGCGGCCCTCACCCAGGCCGCCATCACCGAAGCCCACCTCCTGGGCATCCTCGCCGAAGACCAGCTGACCCCACCCGGCGCGGCACTCCTGCACACCACCCAACTCCCCACCCGTCCCGCCAGCACCGACCCAGACCCCGCCGATGCCGCCGCCCCTGCCCCCACCGCCGCCGCCCCGGCCGCAGGGGCCGCCACCGGTACTCCCAGCCCGCCCCCACAGCCCGAGGCATCCACCCCGCCCCCAACCTCCACCCCGGAGCCAGCAGTCGCCCCGGACGCTCCAGCCGTCCCCCAGGATCCCGAGGCCGCGCTCCTCGCCGCGGTGACCGCCCTGCTCCCGGCCACCTCCGAGACCGCTCGCCTCCAGTCCGACCTCACCGCCGTCGTCACCGGCGACCCGGCCCAGCACCTGGTCCGCCTGCTCGACACCGTCGCCGATCTGGAGTCCAGCAGCGCCGCCCGGGTCTGGCGGTTCTCCCCGGCCAGTGTTCGCCGGGCCCTGGACACCGGGGCCACCGCCGAGGACCTGCTCGCCGCCCTGGCCGCGGTGGCTCCGGACGGTGTCCCGCAGCCGCTGGCCTACCTGGTCCACGACGTGTCCCGGCGGCACGGCTCGATCCGGGTGGTCGACGCCGGCTGCGTGCTGCACACCGCCGACGAGATCCAGGCACTGGAGATCCTGAACTCGCGGCCGCTGGCGCGGTTGGCGCTGCGGCAGGTGGCGCCCGCGGTGCTGGTCAGCCCCCGGCCGCGGCCGGAGACGCTCGCGTTGTTGCGGCGGGCCGGGTTCACCCCGGTCGGCGAGGACTTCACCGGCAACGAGGTGCCCGAGGACCAGACACCCCGGCGCGGCAGGGCCCAGCCCGCCCCGTGGCGGCCGGAGGACCACGTCACCACCCCGGCCGCGCTGGCCGCGGTGCTGGCCGACTCCACCTGCGCCGACGAGCCGCTCGACCCGGACACCCAGCTGCGCGTCCAGGCCCCTGACCTGCCCGCGGCGGACCGGGGCTGGCTGGCCGCCGCGGCCAGGGACGGTGGGGCGGTCGAGATCGTCTACCGGAGTCCGGCGGGCGCTCCGGCCCCGCGGGTGGTCAGCGATCTGGCCCTGGAGAGCGGGATCATGCTCGCCTGGTGCCACCGGCACGAGACCGAAGCGCACTTCCTGCTCGACCGCGTCACCCGCGCCCGCCCGATCGCCGGTCCCGTGCCCGCGGGCGGAAGACCACAGTGATCCGGCCGGGCAGAGTAATCCGGCCGGGCAGGGCGATCCGGCCGGGCACCGCCGCCCTGGCCACCCGGTCGCGGCCGATCGGCCCTATCCCGGACCGCGGGTCAGCGCCGATCGGCTCATGGCCGCCGGGGCCGGAAACCGGTATCCTTGATCAAGTTCGGCGATCCGGGTTTCCGCGGTGGGGACAGCGCAGTGCCAGCCGTGTGGGAGATCGCGGGGAGTCGCCGTTCGGCGACGTGGAGTGCTCGTTCTCCGCAAGGTCGCGGAGCCGGACCCGTTCTGCCGGGGTCTGGGTCACAGGTTGATCAAGGTCTGTGGAGTTGGCCGGACTGTGGTCACCCGGTCGTGGCTGCGACGAGCGGTCGCTGATGACGGCGAAGTGTCCTCGCCGGAAAGCCGGAACGCTCGGTGACCAGGGGAATTCATGCGGTGAGTGGTCGTTCTGGTCGGCAAGCGGACCAGTGTGACGTTCCTCAACCCCTCTCGGCAAGGCCGGAATCGGGTATAGAAAACCCGCTCTTCGGGTGCTAACCACAGGATGACCTGGTCAAACGGTTACGCCAGGTGAGTTGGGCTTGCGCCATGGGAGTGATCACCGCGCGGCATCTTGACTGTGAGCGCTGGCGGGTTCACTCTGTCCGTAAGCACGAGTTCGGGTGTCCGCTCTGGACCCCGCTCGACAGCCGCCGTCTGTGTGGCTAGACTGCCACTTTGCGCTGTCCATTTTCTGTTCACCCTGCCCAGGGTCCCGAGATGATGGCCGCGCCGCACCCTTGACAACTGCCACGGCGCTCGCGCGTCGGGGCAGCTTCCAGCCAGCAACAGTCCCTGGAAGGACGCATCTTGGCAGTCTCCCGCGCGACCAAGGCCACTGCTGCGACCAACTCCACGTCGGGGATCCCTGGGGCGCCGAAGCGGGTTTCGTTCGCGAAGATTCGTGAACCCCTCACGGTGCCCGATCTGCTTGACCTGCAGATTCAGTCCTTCGAATGGCTCGTCGGCGCCGACGAGTGGTTCCAGCGCCGTATTGATGCCGGCGATGAGGATCCGATTGGCGGCCTCGCTGAGGTCCTCAACGAGATCTCGCCGATCGAGGACTTCTCGGGATCCATGTCCCTCTCCTTCTCCGATCCGCGCTTCGACGAGGTCAAGGCCTCGGTCGAGGAGTGCAAGGACAAGGACATGACGTACGCGGCCCCACTGTTCGTCACCGCGGAGTTCACCAACCACAACACCGGCGAGATCAAGAGCCAGACGGTGTTCATGGGTGACTTCCCCGTGATGACCGACAAGGGCACGTACATCATCAACGGCACCGAGCGAGTCGTGGTGTCGCAGTTGGTGCGGTCCCCGGGTGTCTACTTCGACACTAACGTCGACAAGACCACCGACAAGGACGTGTTCAGCGTCCGGATCATCCCGAGCCGGGGCGCCTGGCTGGAGTTCGACGTCGACAAGCGCGACACCGTCGGCGTCCGCATCGACCGCAAGCGCCGCCAGCCCGTCACCGTCCTGCTGAAGGCATTCGGCTGGACCGCGGAGCAGATCCGCGAGCGGTTCGGCTTCAGCGAGACCCTCATGGCCACGCTGGAGAAGGACCACACCGCCGGCCAGGACGAGGCGCTGCTCGACATCTACCGCAAGCTGCGCCCTGGCGAACCGCCCACCAAGGAGAGCGCGCAGACCCTCCTGGAGAACCTGTTCTTCAAGGAGAAGCGCTACGACCTGGCCAAGGTCGGCCGGTACAAGGTGAACAAGAAGCTGGGCCTCGACCAGCCGTTCACCACCGGCGTGCTCACCGAGGACGACATCGTCTGCGCGATCGAGTACCTGGTGCGCCTGCACGCGGGTGAGACCGCCATGACCGCCCCCGGCGGTGTGGAGGTCCCGGTCGAGGTCGACGACATCGACCACTTCGGCAACCGGCGCCTGCGCACGGTGGGTGAGCTGATCCAGAACCAGATCCGGGTCGGCCTCTCCCGCATGGAGCGCGTGGTCCGCGAGCGGATGACCACTCAGGACGTCGAGGCGATCACGCCGCAGACCCTGATCAACATCCGCCCGGTGGTCGCGGCGATCAAGGAGTTCTTCGGAACCTCCCAGCTCTCGCAGTTCATGGACCAGACCAACCCGCTGGCCGGCCTGACGCACAAGCGGCGTCTGTCCGCGCTCGGCCCCGGTGGTCTCTCCCGTGAGCGGGCCGGTCTTGAGGTCCGTGACGTGCACCCCTCGCACTACGGCCGCATGTGCCCGATCGAGACGCCGGAAGGCCCGAACATCGGCCTGATCGGCTCGCTGTCCTCCTTCGGCCGGGTCAACCCGTTCGGGTTCATCGAGACCCCGTACCGCAAGGTCATCGAGGGTCGGGTCACCGACAACATCGACTACCTGACCGCGGACGAGGAAGACCGGTACGTGAAGGCCCAGGCCAACACGCCGATCGACACCGACGGGAACTTCCTCGAGGACAAGGTCATGGTCCGCCGTAAGGGCGGCGAACTGGACCTGATCCCGCCGAACGACGTCGACTACATGGACATCTCGCCTCGGCAGATGGTGTCCGTGGCGACCGCGATGGTGCCCTTCCTCGAGCACGACGACGCCAACCGCGCGCTCATGGGCGCGAACATGCAGCGTCAGGCCGTGCCGCTGCTCCGCTCCGAGTCGCCGCTGGTCGGCACCGGGATGGAGCTGCGGGCCGCGGTGGACGCCGGCGACGTGGTCGTGGTCAGCAAGGCCGGTGTGATCGAGGAGCTGTGCTCCGACTACATCACCGTGATGGCCGATGACGGCACCCGCCAGACCTACCGGCTGCACAAGTTCCGCCGCTCCAACCAGGGCACCTGCATCAACCAGAAGCCGATCGTCAACGAGGGCGACCGGGTCGAGGTCGGACAGGTCATCGCGGACGGTCCGTGCACCCAGAACGGCGAGATGGCGCTGGGCAAGAACTTGCTCGTCGCGATCATGCCGTGGGAGGGGCACAACTACGAGGACGCGATCATCCTGTCCCAGCGCCTGGTGCAGGACGACGTGCTCACCTCGATCCACATCGAAGAGCACGAGATCGACGCCCGCGACACCAAGCTGGGCGCCGAGGAGATCACCCGGGACATCCCGAACGTCTCCGAGGAGGTCCTGGCCGACCTGGACGAGCGCGGCATCATCCGCATCGGCGCCGAGGTCCGCGACGGCGACATCCTGGTCGGCAAGGTCACGCCCAAGGGCGAGACCGAGCTGACCCCCGAGGAGCGCCTGCTCCGTGCGATCTTCGGTGAGAAGGCGCGCGAGGTGCGCGACACCTCGCTGAAGGTGCCGCACGGTGAGACCGGCAAGGTCATCGGCATCCGGGTCTTCTCCCGCGAGGACGACGACGAGCTGCCCCCGGGCGTCAACGAGCTGGTCCGCGTCTACGTGGCGCAGAAGCGCAAGATCCAGGACGGCGACAAGCTCGCAGGCCGGCACGGCAACAAGGGCGTCATCGGCAAGATCCTGCCGGTGGAGGACATGCCGTTCCTTGAGGACGGCACCCCCGTCGACATCGTGCTGAACACCCACGGTGTGCCTCGTCGAATGAACATCGGCCAGATCTTGGAGACCCACCTCGGGTGGATCGCCAAACAGGGCTGGAGCATCGACGGCAACCCGGACTGGGCACGCAAGCTGCCCGAGGAGCTGTTCCACGCCGAGCCCGGCACGAACACCGCCACCCCGGTGTTCGACGGCGCCCGCGAGGAGGAGATCACCGGTCTGCTCTCCTCGACCCAGCCCAACCGCGATGGCGAGCGGATGGTCAAGGGCGACGGCAAGGCTCAGCTCTTCGACGGCCGCAGCGGTGAGCCGTACCCGTACCCGACCTCGGTCGGCTACATGTACATCCTCAAGCTGCTGCACCTGGTCGATGACAAGATCCACGCCCGGTCCACCGGCCCGTACTCGATGATCACCCAGCAGCCGCTGGGCGGTAAGGCGCAGTTCGGTGGCCAGCGATTCGGCGAGATGGAGTGCTGGGCCATGCAGGCCTATGGCGCTGCCTACACGCTGCAGGAGCTGCTGACCATCAAGTCGGACGACGTGATCGGCCGGGTGAAGGTCTACGAGGCCATCGTCAAGGGCGAGAACATCCCCGAACCGGGTATCCCGGAGTCGTTCAAGGTGCTGCTCAAGGAGCTGCAGTCGCTGTGCCTCAACGTCGAGGTGCTCTCCAGCGACGGCGCCGCCATTGAGATGCGCGACGGCGACGATGAGGACCTGGAGCGCGCCGCCGCGAACCTGGGCATCAACTTGTCCAGGTCCGAGTCGCCTTCGGTCGACGACATCGTCAACTGACCTCGCCGTCGGCGTGGGACGGGTTGAGCATCAGCCCAGCCCGTCCTGCCCCGGCCCGACTCAGCCTCTGAACCCGAACTATCAAGGGGAAGAACCGACGTGCTAGACGTCAACTTCTTCGACGAGCTCCGCATCGGACTGGCTACCGCGGACGACATCCGGCAGTGGTCCTTCGGCGAGGTCAAGAAGCCTGAAACCATCAACTACCGCACCCTGAAGCCCGAGAAGGACGGACTCTTCTGCGAGAAGATCTTCGGTCCCACCCGGGACTGGGAGTGCTACTGCGGTAAGTACAAGCGTGTCCGCTTCAAGGGCATCATCTGCGAGCGCTGTGGCGTCGAGGTCACCCGCGCCAAGGTGCGTCGTGAGCGGATGGGCCACATCGAGCTGGCCGCGGCCGTCACGCACATCTGGTACTTCAAGGGCGTTCCGAGCCGGTTGGGCTATCTGCTCGACCTGGCTCCCAAGGACCTCGAGAAGATCATCTACTTCGCCGCCTACGTGATCACGTCGGTGAACAAGGAGATGCGGCACAACGATCAGGCGACCCTGGAGAACGAGATCCAGGTCGAGCGCAAGCGCATGGAGGACAAGCGCGACTCCGATCTGGAGACCCGCGCGCAGAAGCTGGAGACCGACCTCGCCGAGCTTGAGGCCGAGGGCGCCAAGAGCGATGTCCGCCGCAAGGTCAAGGAGGGTGGCGAACGTGAGATGCGCCAGCTCCGGGACCGGGCCGGGCGCGAGATCGACCGCCTCGACGAGATCTGGGACACCTTCGTCAAGCTGGACGTCCAGCAGCTGATCGCGGACGAGATGCTCTACCGCGAGCTGATCGACCGCTACGGCGAGTACTTCACCGGCGGCATGGGCGCGGAGGCCATCCAGCAGCTGCTGGGCACCTTCGACGTCGACGCCGAGTCCGACAAGCTGCGCGAGATCATTCGCAGCGGCAAGGGCCAGAAGAAGCTGCGCGCGCTCAAGCGGCTCAAGGTCGTGGCGGCCTTCCAGGCCACCCGCAACAACCCGCAGGGCATGGTCCTGGACTGCGTGCCGGTCATCCCGCCGGACCTGCGCCCGATGGTGCAGCTCGACGGTGGCCGCTTCGCGACCTCGGACCTGAACGACCTGTACCGCCGCGTGATCAACCGCAACAACCGCCTCAAGCGACTGATCGACCTCGGCGCGCCCGAGATCATCGTCAACAACGAGAAGCGGATGCTGCAGGAGGCCGTCGACGCGCTGTTCGACAACGGCCGCCGTGGTCGGCCGGTGACCGGGCCGGGCAACCGCCCGCTCAAGTCGCTGTCCGACCTGCTCAAGGGCAAGCAGGGCCGGTTCCGGCAGAACCTGCTCGGCAAGCGGGTGGACTACTCCGGCCGTTCGGTCATCGTGGTCGGCCCGCAGCTGAAGCTGCACCAGTGCGGTCTGCCCAAGCAGATGGCGCTGGAGCTGTTCAAGCCCTTCGTGATGAAGCGGCTGGTCGACCTCAACCACGCGCAGAACATCAAGTCCGCCAAGCGGATGGTCGAGCGCCAGCGCCCGCAGGTGTGGGATGTCCTCGAAGAGGTCATCACCGAGCACCCCGTGCTGCTGAACCGCGCGCCCACCCTGCACCGCCTCGGCATCCAGGCCTTCGAGCCCCAGCTGGTCGAGGGCAAGGCGATCCAGCTGCACCCGCTGGTGTGTGAGGCGTTCAACGCGGACTTCGACGGCGACCAGATGGCAGTCCACCTGCCGCTGTCCGCCGAGGCGCAGGCCGAGGCCCGCATCCTGATGCTGTCCAGCAACAACATCCTCTCGCCCGCCTCCGGGCGGCCGCTGGCGATGCCGCGTCTGGACATGGTCACCGGGCTGTTCCACCTCACCAAGCTGCGTGAGGGCGCCAAGGGCGAGGGCGGCGTGTACTCGTCCCCGGCCGAGGCGATCATGGCCTACGACCTGGGCGCGCTGCACCTGCAGGCCAAGATCCGGATCCGGCTGACCGACCGCCTGCCCACCCGTGGCAGCGAGCCGGAGGGCTGGGAGCCAGGTCAGATCTGGCTGGCCGAGACCACTCTGGGCCGGGTGCTGTTCAACGACCTGCTGCCCGCGGACTACGCCTTCATCAACCGGCAGCTGCCGAAGAAGAGCCAGGCCGAGATCATCAACGACCTCGCCGAGCGGTACCCGATGGTCACCGTCGCCCAGACGCTGGACAAGCTGAAGGACGCCGGTTTCTACTGGGCCACCCGTTCCGGTGTGACCGTGGCGATCTCCGACGTGGTCGTGCCCGACAACAAGCAGGACCTGTTGGACGGGTACGAGGCCAAGGCCGACCAGGTCGAGAAGCGGTACCAGCGCGGTCTGCTCTCCAAGACCGAGCGCAACAACGAGCTGGTGCAGATCTGGACCCAGGCGACGAACGAGATCGCCCAGGTCATGGAGGACAACTTCCCCGACGACAACCCGATCTCGGTGATCGTGAAGTCGGGTGCGGCCGGCAACATGACCCAGGTCCGCCAGCTGGCGGGCATGAAGGGTCTGGTCAGCAACACCAAGGGCGAGTACATCCCGCGGCCGATCAAGGCGAACTTCCGCGAGGGCTTCTCCGTGCTGGAGTACTTCATCTCCACGCACGGCGCCCGCAAGGGTCTGGCCGACACCGCGCTGCGCACCGCCGACTCGGGTTACCTGACCCGTCGTCTGGTGGACGTCTCGCAGGACGTCATCGTGCGTGAGATCGACTGTGGCACCGAGCGGGGCATCATCATGCCGCTCACCGAGCCCACGGCCGACGGCGGTTACGTCAAGCACCGCCACGTGCAGACCAGCGTGTACGCCCGCAATGCCTCGGAGGACATCTTCGACAGCGAGGGCAACCTGCTGATCGGCAAGGGTGCCGACCTCGGCGACCCGGCGATCGAGACCCTGGTCCGCTCCGGGGTGCCCAAGGCCAAGGTCCGCTCCGTGCTGACCTGCGAGTCCGCGGTCGGTGTCTGCGCGACCTGCTACGGCCGCTCGATGGCCACCGGCCAGCTGGTGGACGTCGGCGAGGCCGTCGGCATCGTGGCCGCGCAGTCCATCGGTGAGCCCGGCACCCAGCTGACGATGCGTACCTTCCACACCGGTGGTGTGGCTGGCGATGACATCACCGCTGGTCTGCCGCGTGTTCAGGAACTCTTCGAGGCCCGCGTGCCCAAGGGCAAGGCGCCTATCGCCGACGCCGACGGCCGCGTGCAGATCGAAGAGGGCGACCGGTTCCGCAAGATCACCATCGTGCCGGACGACGGTGGCGAGGAGATCGTCTACGACAAGCTGTCCAAGCGGCAGTGGCTCGCGACGATCAGCGTGGACGACTCCGAGCGGGCGCTGCAGGACGGCGACCACGTCAGCGTCGGCCAGCAGCTGCTGGAAGGTGCGGTCGACCCGCACGAGGTGCTGCGCGTCATGGGTCCCCGTGAGGCTCAGCTCCACCTGGTCCGCGAGGTGCAGAACGTGTACCGCACGCAGAGCGTGTCGATCCACGACAAGCACATCGAGACCATCGTGCGCCAGATGCTCCGCCGCGTGATCATCATCGACTCCGGTGCCACCGAGTTCCTCCCGGGCGCACCCGTCGAGCGCAGCGACTTCGAGACCCAGAACCGCCAGATGGTGGCCGAGGGCAACGAGCCGGCCTCGGGCCGTCCGGTGCTCATGGGCATCACGAAGGCGTCGCTGGCCACCGAGTCGTGGCTGTCCGCGGCCTCCTTCCAGGAGACCACGCGTGTCCTCACCGACGCCGCCATCAACGGCAAGAGCGACAAGCTGATCGGCCTGAAGGAGAACGTGATCATCGGTAAGTTGATCCCGGCTGGCACGGGCATCAACAAGTACCGCAACATCCAGGTGCAGCCGACCGAGGAGGCACGGGCCGCGGCGTACGCGATCCCGTCCTACGACGACGGCTACTACACCCCGGACGTCTTCGGCGCCGGCACGGGTGCGGCGGTGCCGCTCGACGACTACGACTTCGGCCGCGACTACCGCTGACGAAGCCAGTACCACGCGGAAAGGCCCCGCCACCGGAATGGCGGGTTCACGTGGTCGTTGCAACACCTCGATCTGAGGGGTTGCAACGACCATGTCGTTTTCGGAGGACCTTCACCAGCACCGTGACACGCTGCTGAGGATGATCGACGCTGGCGTGCCAGTGGC
>NZ_JBQJIM010000038.1:0-73013 GCF_052078295.1 Crossiella sp. CA198 | reverse complement strand
CCATCGCTTTCGTCTTCGTGCTCTGTGGTAGGAACCCGAAGATGATCAAGTGGTGGTCGTGCCCATGTCAAAATCCGGCCACCCCAGGGTTAAAACACCAGCGTCCGGCGAGGACGCCCTTGATCTTCGGTTTTAAGATCAAAAAAGGATGGCCTCGCCGGCCGGGCAGACCACCGGAGGGGTGGGGCAGATCAAACCCCGGGATGAGCGGGTTGCGGGGCGGGGTTTGGGCTGCCGGGGCCGGACCCAGCGTGGCTCCGAGGGCTCGCGTGTTCTCCGCACGGCCTTCCGCCAGCCAACCACACCCCGATGAGCGGCCCCCGTCACGTTGGGCGGGCAGGCGGCGGCAGGTTGCAGGGGCCGCTCATCGGGGTGTGGTCTGCATGCTCCAGGCCGTACGGAGAACACGCGAGAGCCCTCGTCGTGGGGGTTTCACCCCCCACCCCAACCCCGTTCAGAAGTTCGACAGCACCTGTGCCACAACCTTCTCCAGCGACCGGGCGTCCTGCGAGTCATAAGCCTTCGCCCGGGAGGCCCGCGCGATCCGCTCCAGCACCCGCAAATCACTGCTCTCCCCATAAGCGATCGGGAAAACCCGAACCGACCGCTCCGGACTGTGCTGCCGCAGATCCGCCACCAGGCTCTCCAGGTTCTCGTCCTCCGGATATCGGTTCGCGCCGTCGCTCAGCAGCACCACCGCGTTGATCCGCGCCGGGTCCAGGTGCTGCCGCATTTCCCGCTGCACCTGCCGGATCGTCGCGTACAACGCGGTATCGCCCCGCGCCTCCAGCTTCGCCACCTGTTTCCGGTACCCGGGCAGCACCGCCGAGACCGGACCGGACTCCATCAGCACCCGCCACGGCGTCGACTCGCCGGGCGCCGCCGAGCTGAACGTCCACAAGCCCAGCCGGTCATCCGGCGCCAGGTTGTCCAGCGCGGGGCCCACCGCCGCCGCCTTCGCCGCGTCCAACCGGGTCGGCCCACCGGGAACCGCCGGATCGGCCATCGAGCCGGACACGTCGATGACCATCAGCACGTTGGCGCGCTTGCGATGCTGCTGCCACACCTCCGGCAACTTCGCCATCACCGGGCCGGACGGCGTCCGGATCAGCTTCAGCTCCCGGTCCGTCAGCAGCCCCTTCTCCTTGCTGAGTTCCGGCCCGGCCTTGCCGTCGGCGTCCCGGAAACCGGCCGCCATGAACTGCTCCCGTTTCCCGGTCAGGAAAGTCTGGAAGTCCTTGGCGATGTCCTTGCGCACGGGGTCGGTGTCCGGCCAGTCCAGTGCCAGGTACGGGTTGTCCGACATCAGGGTGCCGTCGTTGGGGTAGACCGCGACCAGGGGCACCTTGGGTGGCTCGGCCTTGCCCTCGGTGCGGCCTTCGGGCTGGCCGCGGTTGAAATCGACGATGGACTTCTCCTCCACCGTCACCGCGCTGATGTAGTCCAGGCCGCTGGCGCCGGGGCCGCGGCCCGCCTCGTACAGATTCTGCAGGAAGGTCAGGGTGGTCTCGCCGTAGTGCACGACGCTGTTCTCCACGCCCTTGACGTAGGCCACGGCCTTGGGGTCGGCCAGGTCTGCCTCGGTCAGGTCGTCGGATCTGCCGGTGCCGGCGAAGAAGGTGGCGATGGTGGCGTGCAGGCCGGAGGTGGACAGGTTCGGGTTGGTCTTGCCCAGGCGGAAGGCGCCCCACTCCGGGTGGCCGTACTTCGTCCAGCCCACCGGGTCCTGGGCCAGCTCCAGCAGGGTGCGCCAGCCAATGGGTTTGTCCGGCCAGCCCAATGCCTCCGCCATCGGCCGGGGCATGCCGACCACCAGCGGGGACTTGGCCAGGCTCACCGCCTCGCGGTCGGCGGTGGGGGAGACGCCGGTCGGCTTGCCGGGGCACTGCAGGTGCCGTTGCTGGGCGACCTTGAGCCAGGTGGTGGCGGCCGGACTCCAGGCGTCGGGGCGGATATCGCCCAGCTGCTGGGTGTTCCAGCCACAGGCCATGCCCTCCACCGCGCCGCCGCTGCCCAGTGCCGAGGACTTCACCACCCGCGCCGCCGCGCACTTGTCCCGCACCGGGCGCCGGGCCGCGCCGTAGTCCTTGGCCAGCGCGCTCATCAGGTCGCTCTTCTCCGGCGAGACCACCACGGTGATCTCCACCCGCTCCCCGGCGCACTCCGCCGTGGCCGGTGGCGCATCGGAGCCCAGGCCGGGCAGCAACACCACCAGCAGCAGCACCGCGCCGAACAGCGCCAGCCCGACGAACGGCCACCGCAGCCGCCGCAGCAGCCCGTCACCAGCCATGGATCCCCCTCGCCAACTCCGGCCTACCTATCGTTGTCGAGCGGACACGCTCAGTGGTTACGGCACAGCCACCGAACGGTCACGGAGCTGCCGGTTCCTCCCCGGGAGCCGGTGCCTGCGGCAGTGGCACGACGTCCATCAGCTTCAACGCGATCGCGGCCAGCAGCTGCTCCCGCTCCCGGTCATCCCGCAGCGCCGCGGCCATCTCCACCGCGCGCATGGTGTGCGCGCTGCGCACCACCTCGGCGTTCAACAGGTCGAACATCCGGGCCGCGCGTTCCCGGGTGGAGCGGGCCTCGCTCAGGAACAGCGCGGCCACCGCCTCGCACACCACCCCGCTGGCCGTGCCCAGCCACGCCGCGTCCCCGCCCTGGAACACCAGGATTCCCACCGAGGCCAGGATCACCAGGAACCCGACCCCGGCCGCCCCGGCCGCCAGCCGGAAGCTCAGCGAACTCTCGGTCAGCGCGGTCTCGTGGTAGTCGGCGTAGAGCTGCAACTGCCGCGCGGTGAAATCGGCCTCGGGCCGCCGCGCCCCGGCGGGCGGCTCCGGTTCCGGGGCCGGGTCCGGGTCGCCCGGCTCGCTTGGCGGCGCGGGCGCGGGTTCCCGGCGCAGTCCGGCGGCCACGCCCTCGGCCAGCTCGCGCACGGGGGAGCGCCCGCGGCGCCGGGTGCGCAGCTGGTGCCGCAGCACCGACACGCTCGGCAGCAGCGCGCCTGCCACGCCGACCACGAAGAACAACAACCCGGCCACCGCCACCCAGCTGTCCACGGGCGGTGACCGTACGCGCACGCTGTGCCACAACCCAGGCAAACCGGGCACATTGGGCCGAACAGGTGCGTTCCGGCCCGCCGGATGACCGGCTCGGGCTAACCTCGGCCGGGTGACGGTCCTGGCCGCCGACTTCGCCCCGTTCGGTCCCTCGCACTGGGGTGCGCTCGCGGTGTTCGCACTCGGCGCGGCGGCGCTGGTGGTGCTCGGCCGCGGCCTGCGCACCGAGTCCGCCCGGCTGCGCGGCAGCCGGATCCTGGCCCTGGTGCTGCTGATCTGCCACCTGCCGATGCAGCTCTACGTGCTGCTGCCGTCGGAGTTCGGGATCGGCCACTCGCTGCCGTTCCAGCTCTCCGACCTGGCCTGGATCGCCGCGGTGATCGCGCTGTGGACACACGCCCGCTGGGCGCTGGCGCTGACCTACTACTGGAATCTCACCCTCACCGTGCAGGCCCTGATCACCCCGGCGCTGCGCGGCCCGGACTTCCCCGACTTCGGCTTCCTGATGTTCTGGGGCCAGCACATCTTCGAGGTGTGGGCGGCGATTTTCCTGATCTGGGGCCTGCGGCTGCGGCCGGACTGGTGGAGTTTCCGGCTCACCCTGGCGGTCACCGCGGGCTGGGCCGTGGTGATGTCCGTCTTCAATCCGCTGGCCGGAACCAACTACGGCTTCCTCAGCGAGAAGCCCCCGGCAGGCACCTTGCTGGACCTGATGGGCGGCTGGCCGTGGTACCTGTTTCTGGGATACGCGCTGCTCAGCGGGGCTTGGGCACTGATGACCTGGCCCTGGGTCGTGATCACGGCAAGATCGCGCCAGCCGGCGAGCTGATCCTCAATCGGCATGTTTTACCAGGCCGCGCCGCGACATGATCGCGGGGTATGTGTGCTTGCTCCGGTCTGCGCACCAGGTATGCTGCGGCCAGGACAAATACTGAGACGAGCGGGGCCCGTCGGCTATCGGCCGACCGCCCTGCCCCGGGTACGAGGGGGTCGAGCCATGGGGCGCGGCCGAGCTAAGGCCAAGCAGGCGAAGGTCGCACGCGAGATCAAGTACAGCTCGCCGACCACCGACCTCGAGGCCCTTCAGCGAGAGCTGTCCGGACCATCGAGCGGCGGCCGTCAGGTCGACGATCGATTTGACAACAGCGACGATCGTTACCAAGACAGGTATTGAGACTGTCCACTCACCGGGCCCCGTGACGGTGCCCGGCGTACCTACTGATGCCCGAGTCCCGCCGGTGGCGCTGTCCGCGTCACCGGCGGGTTCTCGTGCCGACAAACGCGGCCAGGCTGGCGATGGACTCCAGCGAGTCCAGGTTCATGTCCTCATCCGCCACATCCACGCCGAACCGCTGCTGGATCGCGCTGAGCAACTTCAGCCCGGCCAGCGAGGTCAGGCCGATCTCCGGCGCGAACAGGCCGGTGTCCGCGGGCAGCGCGTCGATCGCCGCGCGGTCCAGTTCGACGGCCTCGGCCAGCAGACCGCGGATCTCCGCCTCGACGCTCATGCTTCCGTCTCCAGTTCCAGGTACTCGGGGTAATCGGGCAGCCCGCCCTGATCCAGCCTGCGGCCCAGGATCGCCAGCTCCGCCGGCTGTGGGCCGGTGACGCGCAGCCCGCACTGCCGGAACAGCACCCGCAGCTCCACATTCGCCCCGGTCGGCCGCACCGGCACGTGCAGTTCCCGCGCGCCCTCGGCCAGTGCCCGGTCCATCACCCAGCGCAGGAACGCGGGCGCGACCCCGCGTCCGGCCACCCGGCAGGACAACGCGAGCAACCGCACCCGCCAGACCGCCGCGTCCTTCTCGATCACCGCCGCGCCGATCAGCCCGTAGCCACCGAAGCGGTCCGATAGTTCCGCCACCGGCAAGAACCACCCGTCCGGGTCAGTCAGCCGGGCCAGCACGTCCGGCACCGGCGGCACCTCGCCGGTGGTGTTCATCCGGTGCGTGCGCCGGGCCAGCTCCACCAGCCGCGGCACATCGGCCGCGGTCGCCGGGCGCAGCGTGAGCCGCATCCCGCACCAGCGCAGGAACTCCGCCCTGGACCCGGTGAAGGCGGTCTCGGCGTCCTTGCGCCTGGCGTCCTCCCGGTAGCGGCGGACCCGGCCGCGGGCCTCCGGGGTCAGCGCTGCCGGGTCCAGCTCGGGCGAGTCCAGCAGCCCGGCCGCCTGCTCCGGGGCCAGCACCAGCACCTCGGGCAGGGCCGCGGCCACCTCGGCCCGCTCGAACGGGTTGTCGTCCACGAAGGCCAGCGCGGCCAGCCCGATGCCCAGCTCGGCGCTGATCCGGCGCAGCGCCACGCTCTTGTCCTGCCAGTCCGCCTGCGGCGCCACGAACCGCTCGGCCAGCGGCTCGTCCGCGAGCAGCAGGCCGAGGATGGACGGGTCGGTGCGGCTGGCGATGCTGCTCAGCACCCCGCGCGCGGCGAGTTCGTCGATCAGCGCCAGCACGGCGGCCCGGGGTGCGGGCAGGGTCTCGGTGGTCTGCTCGACGGCGATGCCGTCCCAGAGCGTGCCGTCGAGGTCCCACACCACACACTTGACGCTCATCTACCGCTTCCGCCGGTCGAGCTTCATGGTCAGGTGCGCGGCCTCGAACCCGAACTGGCGGTAGAGCACCCGCATCGGCAGGTTGCCCGCGAACACCTTGCCCACCACCTCGGTGACGCCGTGCTCGTCCACGTGGTCCAGCCCGGCCCGCAACAGCAGCTCGCCGACCTCGGTGCGCTCGGGGATCTCGGCCACCGCCAGCGAGCGGAAGTTGGCGTAGCGCTGGCCGCTCATCGGGTTGGTGTTGACCGTGATCCACAGCCAGCCCGCCGCGGGCTCCGCACCCCGGCAGGCCACGAACATGCCCTCGGCCGACTTGGCCATCGCCTTGGCCATCCGGCGTTCCTGCACGTCCAGATCGTCGATCGCGTCGTCCTGGAAGGAGATCCGGGCGATCTCCGCCTCGAACTCGGCCAGCCTGCGCAGATCGGCCTCGACCGCGGGCCGCACCTGGAAATCGGTCACGAACTCTCTCCGATGAGCTGGAGCGGCCGGAACGGTCCCTTGCCGCATTTCGGGCAGCCCGCGGCCCGCAGGTCGGCCACCGAGTTCCACTTCGCGCCCACGCCGACCGGGAACTTCGCCCCGCAGTTGCCGCACTCGTACTCGCGCTGCCTGCTGCGCTTCTCCCTGGTGTACAGCGGACCCTCGTAGGCCCCCGACACGGCCGAGGCGGTGCCCTCGGTGGTGAGCAGGTGCTGGAAGAAGCCGGTGCCGCCCAGGATGCCGCTGCCCTGGTACTCGTTGAAGTTGCGGATCAGGCTGTGCGTGACCAGGTTCAGCCCGAGGATCTCCTTCTGCACCGCCAGCATCTCATCCGGCCCCTTGGCGCCGAAGGAGAAGAAGATGCTCTGCGCGGGCCCCGGCCGCAGCCCCTCGACCGCCCTGGACAGGAACAGCCGCGCGCCCTCGGCGGTGTAGGGCGGGTCGGTCATGGCCGCGTCGAACTGCCCGGCCAGCCGCTGCGGCAGTGGTTCCCGCAGGTCGTGCTTTGCCAGGTCGACCCGGAAGTCCATGGTGGAGGCGGTGTCGGCGATGAAGTCGAGCACCTCGTCGGAGATGTCCGCGACCGCCAGCCGGGACACCAGCGACACCCCCAGCGCCTGCTCGACCACCGCGATCGCGATGGCGATCTGGTCGTCATCACCGACCAGCAGCACCGAGGACCCCGGCAGCACACCCGCCCTGATCAGCGCCAGCACCCGGCGCACCTTGGTCTCGGCCGTGCAGTGCGACTGGTCCAGCGCCAGATCCGCCCCCGGCCCCGCCGCGGCGATCCGCCGCAACTGCTCCACGGCCTCCTGCAACGCCCGCGGGATCGGGATCTCCAGCCCACCGCAACGCGAGCAGTCGGCGTCCAGATCCAGCCCGAGCCCCAGGTGCGCGATCAGCGCCAGCCCGTCCTCGGTCAGCCGGGACGGCCGCAGCTCACCCAGCAACCCGTGCCGCCGCAGCTCATTGCCCACCGCGGCCACGATCGGCACCGGCAACCCGGTGTGCCTGCTCACATCCCTGGTGGAGGCGGGTCCGATCTGCCGGAACGCGCGGACCACGGCCCGCACCCCCGCAGGTCCTTCCTGAAGCCGGACCGCCTCGGCGATCTCGGCCAGCACCTCGTTGCCCTGCGTGCTCACAATGGGTCGCCACCCGCGCTGATCTGCATGATTGGCCGAGTATAACTAGGCCGTCAGCGTGGGTTGCGGCACAGCTCCAGCACCGAGTCCTCGCCCTTGGCACACGGCAGGTAGCTGGCCGCGCGCAGCTTCTCCCGAGCCGAATCCGAGCCCAGGTGGCGGAGGAAGTGGCCGAGGATGGAGGAGCTGGCCGGGGTGCCGTTGGTGTAGAGGTACTCCACCGTCCAGAACGGGTAGCTGCTGTCCTGTTTCGGGTCGATGTGCTCATAGATCGGCTCCTTGCCGCCCAGCCGGACCCGGACCAGCTTCGGGTACTTGGCCCGGTCCGCGGCGGTCTGGGCCTCGGCGTAGCCGATCGCGCCGTCCACCGCGTTCACCCGGTCGAGCAGTTCGCTGGTGCGGGCGCGTTCGCAGCGGGTCCAGGGCACGCCGGGGTTGCGGTCGTTGGTCTCGCAGAACTGGGAGGTCAGGCTGGGGGAGAGGCGGTCCTCCGGGAAGCCCAGCACATACTTCTCGAAGGTGGTGCGGCTGCCGGAGGAGCCGGTGCGGCTGACGATCCGGATCGGCAGGCTGACCCCGGGCCTGACCTGACCCCAGTTGGTGAACTCGCCGGAGTAGATCTTGCGCAGCTGGTCCAGGGTCAGGTCGGTGATGCCCTGCTTGGACACCTCCTCGTTGACCACCACGCTGAACACGATGGCGGCCAGCGGTTTCGGCTTCAGCTCGGGCGCCACGTCCCCGGCGTGCCCGTCGGAGATGGTGGCCAGCCGCTCGGTCGGTCCGGCCGCCTGGAGCTGTTGCAGGCCCTCCAGGCTGCTGTTGGGCTCCAGCTTGATCTCGGTGCCCGCGCAGCCCGCCAGGTGGCCCTTGGTGATCTCCTCGGCGATCGGCGCGAACGCGGTCGACCCGATCAGCCGGAGCTGCCCGTCGCCGCCGCAGTCATCCGGGGCGCCCCTGGTGGAAACGATCAGCACCACCAGCACCATCGGCGCCAGGGCGCCGGCCACCCAGCGCAGCACCCGCTGCCGGGTGACCCGCCGCTGCGCCGCCTCGTCCTGGATCAGCCCGCCGTGCAACTGCCCCCGGCTCTGCCGCACGCCCTTCTCGGTGCCGGAGAGCAGCACCGCGAACTTGAACCGCTCCCGCCGGTTCAGGTGCACCTTGGGCAGGGTGACCTCGTTGCCCGCGTGCTCCAGTTCGGTGCTGAACCGCTCCTTGATGTCATCGGATGCCTCGGAGACCTTGACCGCCACCACCTCGCGCGCGCCGAAGGTGAAGCGCAGCCGGTTGACGTACTCCGGCTCGGCCACATCGGTGCTGCCGGAGTTGCGGATGGCCAGGATGACCATGCTCGGTTGATCGACCTTGCGGCCGCGGAAGAAGTGCTCCAGCTCGCCGAATTCCCCTGGCAGGCTCAGGTTGAGCCCTGAGTCGAACACCACCCGCCAGGCCAGCCGGTTCCGCTCGAACAGGTACCGGTCCACCACCAGCCAGACCACCACCACGGTCAGCCCGGCGACCAGCACCCACAACCCGGTCGCACTGGTGAGCGCACCGCCCAGCAGATCCAGCATCCCCAACACGGTGCCGAAGAATCCGGCCATGCCCGCCCCCTCGGCAGCTCGGACCGCCAACGTTGGCAGGCGCGCGCGGGGTGCGGGACGGCGGTTACGGAAGCGGGATGGCTTCGCTACGTGGGTGACCGGGGGCTGAACGCCGGGAGAACTCAGCGCACGATGGCCGCGGCGTCCCGGTCCGGCTGGATCAGCAGCCAGGCCGCCACCCCGCCGAGCACCGCGCAGCCGCCGAAGAGCTGGAACGCCTGGCTGAACCCGGCCGCAGGCGACTCGGCCGCCTCGACCAGCACGCCGGTGAGCCAGGGGCCGAGCAGGCCGGCGAGGCTGTAGATGGCGACCAGGAAGCCGACCGTGCTGGCCTGTTGGCCGGGTGGGGCGATGTGTGAGACGGCGGCGGTGGTCAGTGGGAAGACGGCCACGCCGATGCCGTAGCCGAGGACCACCACGGTGAGCGCGAGATATCTGTTGTCCAGCAACGGGACCAGCGTCAGCAGTCCGCCGCCGACGAGCAGGCCGACGGCGCTGAAGATGCCGCGGGTGAGTCGGCTGGAGGCGCCGCGGCTGAGCAGGCGGTCGCTGAGCGCGGAGATGCCGACCATGACGATGATCGAGGAGATGCTGGGCAGGCCGAACATCACGCCTGCCTGGACGCGGCTGAAGCCGAGCGCCTTCTCCAGATAGGAGGGCAGCCAGGTGAGCAGCATGGAGACCAGGGCGTACATCGGGAAGGCGGCCAGCACGCAGCCGAGGAAGGTGCGGGAGAGGCCGATCCGGCGGAACGGCACGACTTTCCGCCGGTCCTCCACCCGCAGCGGCCCGTCGCCGCCGAGGAAGAACCAGGCCACCGACCAGAGCACGCCGAGCAGGATCAGCGTGACGAACGCCGCGCGCCAGCCGTAGCCGACGATGATGAAGGTCAGCACCGGCGCCACCGCGATCTTGGCGATCGAGGACCCGGCGGTGATCCACGCCGCCGGCAGCGCCCGCTTCTCCTTGGGGAACCAGGTGAACGCGCTCGCCGCGGCCATCGCGGTGGCCGGTCCCTCGGCCGCGCCCAGGGCGATCCGGCTGATCAGCAGCGAGGTCCCGGTGGCCGAGAGCAGCACCGGCAGCTGGGTCAGCGACCAGGCGATGGCCAGCCCGATCAGCACCCACTGCGCCCGCACCCGGTCGGCCAGGAACCCGACCAGCACCCCGGTCACGCTGAACAGGAAGAAGAACGAGCTGCCGATGAAGCCCAGCTCGGCGGGGGAGATCCGCAACTCCGCCATCAACGGCTCGGCCGCCAGGCCCAGGATGGACTTGTCCGCCCAGTTGATGACGATGAAGAGCACCAGCATCCCGGTGACCGTCCACGCCCGCACCGGATCCGGCGCGGCCACCCCCGCCCGATCCGTCACCGTCATGAGGTTGATCACACCCGCTGGGCCCGGGGGCGACAAGCACCCGAACGGGCCGAGGGAGGCAACTTCCGGACAGGTCCGGGGTGGCTCAGACCTGGGCGATGGCGGACCCGACCACCGGCGCGATCCGCGTCAGTTCCTCGTGCACCGCCTGCTCCGACCGGCTGCGCAGCGCGGTGGCGACCGCGATGTCCCCCTTGGCCAGCAGCAGGCAGGAACCGAAGCCCAGCTCCTCCTGCCACCCGCACACCGCGTGCTGCGCGTCCACGCCGGGCAGCACCAGTTCCCCGGTGACGGTGAAGGTCAGCTGGGAGTCCCGACAGGCGCCGCAGCTGAGCTGCTGCTTCGCCTCGGCGATGGTCTCGACCGCCCGGCCGTCGCGGTGGTGCACGACGAACTGCTCCAGCACGATGATCTTTGAATCGAGGTTGGCCGCCTGCCACTCGACTCGGGCGATGTGATCGATGCGCTGGTCTGCCTGGGGGTGATCACAGGAGTGGATCAGGGCGTTCTTGCGGTTCTCCGACTCGATGAACGGCTGGAAGACGACGTCTTCCCAGTAGCCGGCCTTCGCCATGATCGCCGTGGTGGGCACCGCGCGGGCCAGCCGGAGCAGTGGGGACTCAGCGAGGCTGGTGGGAGCCGAGGCTGGGGCCGGTGGTGGGGTGGTGCAGGCGGTGCCGGGCAGGACGGCGGCGAGCAGCACGAAGACGAGCGCGTGAATGCGACGCATGTGGAAGTTCCCCCCTGGAACGTGAGGCACGAACGGTAAGCGGCGAGCTGACCAGGGGCAGAGGTCTACGGATCGGCCGTCAGACCTGGGATGGACTTGTCCGCCCAGTTGATGACGATGCTGATCACCGGCATCCCGGTGACCGTTCGCGCCCGCCCCGGATCCCGGTGCTTGGCCTCTCGATCACACCGGCTGAGCAAGGGGTAGCAGGCACTCGAAAGTGCGGAAGGCGGCAACTTTCGTCCTACTGCCGTGCTGACCGGGCAGCAAGTCGCCAGATTTGGCTACTTTGTGTAACTTGTGACCCGAATCTATCACTCGATCGTGGCGCCGGTGGGGATGGGGGTCCCCTGGGCCGCAGTGAATTGAGGGACCATGGCACCGGGGGAGCTCGCCGACTCGAACGCGGTGACGCAGGCAGTCAAGGAGTATGACGACCTTGGGGGAAAGAAGTTCCTAGGTCGCTACGGGTATAAAGTTAGGCGACGATACTTCGTTGCGATCGAGCGGCGGCTCTATGTGGCTCAGGCGCTTGTTGAGGTGGCACTGGGCAGAGGGCCGGTTGTCGATACCTCCGCAGAGGAGAGGTTGGGCGCGGCTGATGAGGAAGCTGCTTGCAATGCGCTTCGTCGTCTTGGGTACACGATTGTTGATGGTTGGCCCCAGACCGTTGCTGGGGAAAAGGAGTTGAGGCTAGCTGCGTGGGCGCATTTGAGGGACTTGTCTCAAGGGAGAAGCCTCGCCCCTCAGGAGTTGCGCGACGTCTATTGCTATTTTGGTCAGGCTGGAATTTGGCGAGATCATAAGAGGACCAAGGAGATCGGTGGTGGGCAAGTCGACTTGGGGTCAGACGGTATCGCTGTTGGTGTCCTTCATACCGGGAAGAGCTACGCGGATGACCTTAGTGATCGTCGACTCAACTACCATTACCCTGTAACTGAGCGCCCGGGGCAAGATCGTGCGGAGATTGCTTCGCTAAAAGTCGCTGCAAGATTGAAGCTTCCTGTGTTTGTGAGCCTCACTGCTGAGGGTAACAAGAGCAGGCGGGATGTCAGGTTGTCCTGGGTAACAGGGTGGGACGATGAGAGTAGAATTTTCTTCCTTTCCTTCAAGCAGGACCCTCCGGACAACCTGAAGACTGCAGACGATTCCGACGATAGGCCATTTGTTCTAAGGAATGCACGGAAGCGGCGCGTTAAGCGCTCTGTTGTGGAGCGCCCTGACCAGCCGACCTTCAAGGCCGATGTTTATCTTCGCTACGGTGCCAGGTGCCCGCTTTCTGGTATACGCGTGAAGCAAATGCTTGATGCTGCACATATTATTCCCTTTGCTGAGGATGGAACTTCTGATCCGCGCAACGGGATTCCTATGAATGCTGCGCTGCATCGAGCCTTTGACGCCGACCTGTTTGCTATAAATCCGGACACGTTGAAGATCGAACTGGCCTCGGGGGAGTTTACCTTGGCTGATATGGGAATTATTCACGATGGCATTGATGGGCTTGATAAAAAGCCGCACCTGGATGCCTTGCGTTGGCGCTATGAAAAATGGCTCGAGCTGATTGGAAAAAAGCCGAAAAAGTGAGGTGAACTAGCCCCTGGACTGTTTGTGGGTCAGCGGGCGGGGTAATCGGGTTCGGCGTGCTGCGCCATGGTGTCAGCAGATCGCGGGGAGCCTCCAATCGTCACTCGACCGTGGCGTTGGGCGGGCTGCCTGACGGCTCTCGACGCCCTGGGCATGGCGCACAGTGACCGGTTGGGTACGGAGCACTATCTTTCGGGGACTCTTGGCGACTCATGAGGAGAGCGATGACCGCCGCCGTACCCCGGACGCTGCCCGTTGGCGCCGCGTTCGATCGCATGCCCTTCACCCGGCGGCACTGGTTGATCGGGCTGGCCCTGTTCACCGCGTTCGTGATCGACTCCTGGGAGCTGGTCGCGCTGGTCTACGTGCAGGCGGACCTGGCCTCCTCGCTGGGGATCGACGCGGCGACCGTGGGGCTGGTGTTGTCGGCCTTGTCCTTCGGGATGATCCCGGGAGCCCTGCTGTGGGGGCCGGTGGCGGACCGGATCGGGCGGCGGCCCGCCTGTTTCTGGTCGATGGTGGCCTACAGCGTGCTGGCCATCGGCTCGGCGTTCGCGCTGGACGCGACCATGCTGATCGCGCTGCGGGTGGTGTCGGGGTTCGCGCTGGCCGGGGTGTACACGATCACGTTCCCGTACTTCCTGGAGCTGGTGCCGACGCGGGTTCGCGGGCGGGCCGCGGTGTACCTGTCCATGGGGTGGCCGATCGGGTTGCTGTGCGCGATCGGGGCCTCCAGCGTGATCCGGGACTGGAGCTGGCAGATCATGCTCGCCGGCGCGGCGGCGGGCGGCTGGGCGTTCGTGCTGCGGGCGGTGGTGCCGGAATCGCCGTACTGGCTGGTCGCGAAGGGGCGCCAGGAGGAGGCCCGGGTGGTGTTGCGTGGGCTGGCCAGTCCGGACGCGGAGGCCGAACTCACCGGCAGCGGCGGGCGGATCGGCAACCCGCTGGAGCTGTTCCGGGGTGGGCTGGCCCGGGTCGCGATCCCGGCGCTGCTGGTCAACTTCGTCTTCAGCTGGGGCTACTGGGGGCTGCAGAACTGGCTGCCGACCCTGCTCGCGCAGCAGGGGCTGACCCTGGACGCCTCGCTGGCCTTCGCCGCGCTGAGCGCGCTGATGATGATCCCCGGCTACCTCAGCGCCTCCGTGCTGACCGCGCGGTTCGGCCGGAAGAAGATCTTCCTGCTGTACGTGCTGGCCGCCTGCGCCGGTGGGTTCCTGTTCGGCACGGCCGACTCGCTGACCCAGCTCTACCTCGGCAACTTCGCGCTGGCCTTCTTCAGCCTGGGCGCCTGGGGCGTGTGGAACACCTGGAACGGCGAGTTCTACCCGACCGCCAGCCGCGGCACCGGGGCCGCCTACTCGGTGGCCATGCAGCTCATCGCCAGCACCGCTGCACCGGCCGCGATCGGGCTGCTACTGGGTCAGGCCAGCGGTTTCGCGGTGATCATGCTGGTCATCAACGCCTTCCTGGTGGCCACCGTGCTGCTCGCGCTGCCGCTGCCGGAGACCGAGGGACGCACCCTCACCTGAGCCGATTCTCTAGGGAATTCCTTGAACCAGGGGTGTCAATCGGACAGATTTCCCCCACGGAGCCCCAGATGTGTTTACAGTGACAACCGTAGGCCGGGCGGGATCGTCGTGGGCGGGCCTAACCCCCAGGGGTCTGGCCCACGGCCATCGACCACCGGCCTACGCTATTTCGGCCAACGGCCCGGTTGTGTGACGCAAGCCACACAACCGGGCCGTTTGCTGTCGGCGTCCCCTGGGTGAGGGGAGGTGGTGGCCGGATGCGTGCCGCGGAGGAACAGCGCTACACCGACTACGTCAGCGCCCGGCTGCCCGCGTTGCGGCGGACCGCGTACCTGCTGTGCGGGGACGAGCACCGCGCGGACGACGTGGTGCAGGCGACCATCACCAAGCTGTTCGTGCACTGGCGCCGGGCCGCCGCCGCGGACGACCTGGACCGCTACGTGCGGGCGATGCTGGTCCGCACCTTCCTCTCCGAGCAGCGGCTGGGCTGGGCGAAGCGGATCCGGCTGGTAGGCGGGAGCGAGGAGCTGCCGCCGCGCGCCGCACCCGCGGGGCCGGATGTGGAGACCAGGGCGGTGGTGCACGCGGCGCTGGCCAGGGTCGCGCCGCGGGCCCGTGCGGTGCTGGTGCTGCGGTTCCTGCTGGACCTGCCGGTGGCCGAGGTGGCCGAGCTGCTGGGCTGCTCGGCGGGCAACGTCAAGAGCCAGACCTCGCTCGGACTGACCGCGCTGCGCCGCCTGCTGGGTGACTCGGCACTGGTCCACCTGGGGAAGGAGTAGCCGTGCTGGAACCCGAGGAGCTGCTCGCCCCGTTGCGGCAGGCCGGGCCGCGCACCCCGTCCACGGTCAGCGTGCCCGCGGCGATCCGGGCCGGGACCCGGCGGCGGCGGGTCCGGCAGCTGGCGGGCACGGCCGTGGTCGCGGTGGTCACCGTGCTGATCGCGTTGCTGGTGCCCGCTCTGCTCGGCGGGCTGTTCCGGGCCGAGCCCGCCCGGCCCGTGGTGGGTTTCGACCCGTTGCGGCAGGCCTTCCGGGTGGGGTCGGCCGGTGGGTTCACCCCGGTCAGCTACGAGACCGGGCGGGACCGGCAGCGGATCCGGCTGGTGCGGGCCGACGGCGGTCCTGGGCTGGCCACCATCACCCTGTCCGGCAGCGGTCCCGCGCCCGCTGGGGAAGCCGCGCCCGCGGTGCACGGGCGGCGGGCGGTGTGGTTGGGCGACGGGGTGGCCTGGGAGTGGGCCGACGGGGCCTGGGGGCTCGTCGACGGCGTCCCGGACCGGGAGCAGGCGCACCGGGTGGCGCAGAGCGTGGCATCCGGTGCAGGCACCCCGGTGCGCCTGCCGTTCGAGCAGCCGCGGCCGGTGCCGCCGGAAGAGGTGCTCGGCGTGATCAGCCCGTACGGGTCCACCGGGCGGGTCACCGACGCGGTGCTGCTGGTGCTCGGCCGCCCCGGCGCGACCGAGTCCGAGCGGATCCTGGTCGGCACCCAGGGCGATCTGGGCCGGGATCCGGTGACCGGGCAGGCCAGGCAGGCGCCCCGGTGGGACACCGAGCTGGGCGGCAGGCAGGCCGCGGTGACCGGCACCGCGGTGCTGATCGCCGGGTCCGGGGGCGGACCGGCCGCGGTCGCGTTGTCCGGATCCGTTGGCGGGCAAAGGCTGGCGGAGCTGGCCCAGGCGGTGCGCTGATCCGGCTCCGTCCACAGTGAACCGGACCGGCCGTGCGCCCGTTAACCGGGACAAACCCACTCTCGGGGGTGCCCCGTGCGAGAAACCGCCCACCGTCGCACACGACTCCTGCTGCTCGGCCTGCTCGGCGTGCTCACCGCCACCGGCGGCGCCGTGCTGTTCGACCAGCCGGCCGAACCCGGTCCACCGCTGATCGCCAGCCCGATCCTGATCGTCCCGGTCCGGCTGACCCAGGACCCGGAACCACCGGTCTACGCCGTCCCGCCCGAACCGGCACCGCCGCCGGTGGTCGACACGGCCACCCGGGCACCCAAACCGGTGGCCCGCCCGGCCAAGCCCAAACCGGTCCGTCCCAGCCCACCGCCCGCACCACCGCCACCGCCACCGCCCGCGCCGCCCGCGGCCGAACCACCGCCGCCCGTGTTCAACCTGTGTGACTACTTCCGGTACTGGCTGCCCAGGCTGTGCCGGGACCGGTGAGCCGGGGCTACGCAGATCTGCGTAGCCGGGTTCACCGCCTCAACGGACGACCGGGACACCGCGTCCGCCGACCATGGTTGCTGACCAGGACCGGCGGGCGAGGGAGCAGGCGATGACCACCCAGGAAGCGATCAGGCCGAGGAACACGCCGGTGCGTGCTGCCGGGCGGGAGAAGCTGCTGCCGCGGCGCACCCGCAAGGCCGTGCTGGTGGCGCACCTGGTCGGCGCCGGGGGCTGGATCGGCCTCGATGTGGTGCTCGCTGTGCTGGTGTTCACCGCAGCGGGCACCACGGACGCCGCCCTGGCCGCGCTCTGTTACCAGGCGCTGGAACTGCTGGTCTGGCCGATGCTCAGCCTCGCGGTGCTGTGCCTGGTCAGCGGCGTGATTCTGGGGCTGGGCACCAAGTACGGGCTGGTCCGGTACTGGTGGGTGGCGGTGAAACTGGTGCTCAACCTCGCGCTGCTGGCGCTGGTGGCCTTCGCGCTGCGGTCCGGGGTGATCGAGGTCGCCGAGTACGGCCGTCAGTTGGCCGCGGGCCAGGCCGGACTGCGCGGCCCTGGGGATCTGATCTACCCGCCGATCGTGTCCACCACCGCGCTGCTGTTCGCCACGGTGATCTCGGTGTACAAGCCGTGGGGCAGGCTGCGGAAGAAGTGACCTGGGGAGGGGAGGGCCGCGTTGGCAGACGCGGCCCTCCGTGGTTTCACCGGCCCTGCAAGGACTTCACGTTGTTGCCGAAGGTCCAGTTCTTCGAGCCGTCCCAGTTGATCGACCAGGTCATCAGGCCCTTCAACCGGTTGTTGTAGGTGCGCCAGGCCTGGCCGACCAGTCCGGTGGACATGTACCCGCCGCCCGCGCCCGGCTGGGCTGGCAGACCGGGCACCTGCTTGTCATAGGGCACCCGGATGGTGGTGCCTTGGATGACCAATCCCTTGTCCAGGCAGTCGGTCTGTTTGGTGAAGCCTTGCACCGTGCCAGCCTGGTAGGAATCGCCCGCGCAGCCGTACATGCTGCCGTTGTAGTACTGCATGTTCAGCCACCACAGCCTGCCGTTGTCCGCGTACTTCTTCACGATCGGCAGGTAGGCGCCCCAGATCGAGCCGTAGACCACGCTGCCGCCGGTGACGTAGGCGGTCTCCGGGGCCATGGTGAGGCCGAAGTTCGACGGCATCGCGGCCAGCACGCCGTCGATGATCCGGATCAGGTTGGCCTGCGAGGGGGAGAGCTGGTTGATGTTGCCGCTGCCCACCAGGCCGGTCTCGATGTCGATGTCGATGCCGTCGAAGTTGTACTTCTTCAGGATCGGCACCACGGTGGCCACGAACCTGTCGGCCACCGCGCTGGAACTGAGGTCGATGCCCGCGGTCGCGCCGCCGATGGACATCAGGATGGTCAGCCCGGCCGCCTTGGCCGCGCACATCTCCGCCGGGGTGGCGACCTTGACGGTCGCGTCCATCCCGTCCTCCCACAGCACGGTGCCGTCCGAGCGGATCACCGGGAAGGCCGCGTTGATCACGTTGTAGCCGTGCTCCCGGATCCGCGGATCGGTGATCGGCGTCCAGCCGAACGGCGGGTGCACGCCGTTGACCGCGCCGTCCCAGTTCTCCCAGTACCCGTGCAGGACCTTGCCCGCGGGCTTCGACTTCACCGCGCAGGTCTCCGCCTGCCCGCTCGCCGGCGCCGCGCTCACCGGTGCGGCGAGCACCGAAGCGGCGCACAGCACCGCGGTCGCCAGTCCCAGCAGTCGTGACATGCCACCCATAACCAACCCCTCATCCCGCGGCTGGCCCCGGCGGCAAGGACACTCCGCGCACGATCTACCCATCGCGCCTGGTGCGCCCCTCCATTCGACCAAACCCCGGTGGACTAGACCACCTACTTCCGGGGGCGAACCTGGCGCTCGCGCGGGCGCCCCGGTCCCCGGGTGGTTCTGACCGGTTGCCCGCCGCGGGCAACCGGGTTGCCAGGGTTGCCGGTTCGTGTGACGTCTCGGGCAACCGGATTACGTTGCGGTGCATGGAAATCAGCACGGCGGAACCGGTCGGCGGCACCCGCCGGTGGTGGACCTTGCCGGTGGTGAGCGCGGCGCAGTTGCTGGTGGTGCTGGACGGGACGATCGTGAACATCGCGCTGCCCTCGGCGCAGCAGGCGCTCGGCATGTCCGATGGCAGCAGGCACTGGGCGATCACCGCCTACGCGCTGGCCTTCGGCGGGTTGTTGCTGATCGGCGGCCGGATCAGCGGTGTGCTCGGTCACCGGCGGGCCTTCGCGCTGGGACTGACCGGGTTCGCGGCGGCCTCCGCGCTGGGTGGGCTGGCCGAGGTGCCGGGCACCTTGTTCGCGGCGCGGGCCCTGCAAGGGGTGTGCGCGGCGCTGCTGGCGCCGGCCGGACTGGCGTTGCTGGCCGAGACCTTCACCGAGGGCCGGGAGCGTGCGCGGGCCTTCGGGGTGTTCGCGGCGGTGGGCGCGGCCGGGTCGGCGGTCGGGTTGATCGCGGGCGGGCTGCTGACCGAGTACGCGAGCTGGCGCTGGTGCCTCTACATCAACGTCCCGATCGCGCTGCTGGCCTTGCTGGGCACGGTGTTCGTGCCGCGGAGCCGTCCGGTGCGGGGCGAGCGGCTGGACCTGGCTGGCGCGCTGCTGAGCACCGGCGGATTCGCCGGGGTGGTCTACGGCTGCGCGGAGGCGGAGGCCAGGGGCTGGGGATCGCCGGTGGTGCTGGGGTTGCTGGCCGGTGGGGTGGTGTTGCTGGTGGCGTTCGTGGTGGGGCAGCGGCGATTGCTCTGGCACCGGGCGCGCGGTGGCGCGTTCCTGGCGATCACCCTGATGTTCCTGGGCATGTTCGGGTTCTTCCTGTTCATGACCTACTACACGCAGACCGTGCTGGGGTACTCGCCGGTGCGGGCCGGGCTGACGCTGATCGTCAACGCACTGGCCGCGCTGGCCGGGTCCACCTTCATCGCCGGGCGGCTGCACGGGCGGGTCCGGCCCGCGCTGCTGATCCAGGGCGGACTGCTGGCCGCGGCGGCCGGGATGTTCGTGCTCACCCGGCTCACCCCGGACAGCACGGACATCCTGCCGCTGTACCTGGTGCCCGCCATGGTGCTCACCGGCCTCGGCCTGGGCTGCGTGCTGCCGCCGACCGCGATGCTGGCCACCGCGGGCGCGGCGGCCGCCGATCTCGGCGCCGCCTCGGCCACCTACCACGCCGGTCAGCAGCTCGGCGCGGCCCTGGGCACCGCACTGCTCAACACCCTCGGCATCAGCGCGGGCGCGCTCACTGTCTCCCTCGGCGTGCTGCTGCTCGCCGCGCTGCTGCACGCGCTCATCAACCTGGAAGGACAACGCGCATGAACCACATCCCGGTCATCGACCTCGCACCGCGGCACACCGAAGCCGGAAAATCCTTGCTGGCCAAGGAGATCGGCGCGGCCTGCGTGACCTCGGGCTTCTTCGTCATCGTCGGCCACGATGTGCCACCCGAGCTGATCGACCGCATGATCACCGTGACCAACGCCTTCTTCCGCCTGCCGGACAACGAAAAGGACCTGCCCGCCTTCCGGTCCTCCGGCGGCGCCACCGCGCGCAGCATGGACCTGGAGAGCCCGCCGGACCTGTGCGAGTCCTTCACCGCACACGTCACCGGCGAGCTGCCCGAGGCGGAACGGGAACGGCTCGGCGACTACCGGGCGACCTGGAAGACGGCCAACACCTGGCCGCGGAATCCCGGTGACTTCAAGGAAATCTGGCTGGAGTACCTGGCCGCGCTGTCCGGGCTGGCCGCCGAGCTGCTGCGATTGTCCGCGCTGGCCCTCGGCTTCGACGAGCGGCACTTCGACGAGCGCTTCGACCGGCACGTCTCCGCGCTGGTGGCCAACTACTACTACCCGCAGCTCACCCCGCCGCTGCCCGGTCAGCTCCGGCGCGGCGCGCACACCGACTTCGGCTGCCTGACCGTGCTGTACCAGGAGGACGATCTCGGCGGCCTCCAGGTGTGGCAGGACGAGCGGTGGGTGGACGTGCGGGCGATCCCGGGCAGCTTCGTGGTCAACATCGGCGACCTGATGGCACTGTGGACCGGCGGGCGGTGGCACTCCACCCTGCACCGGGTGGTGAACCCGTTGCAGGGCAACACATCCTCCCGGCTGTCCATCCCGTTCTTCTACCAGCCCAACCACGACGCGCCCGGCGAGACCGTCACCGCCGGAGCGTGGATCACCCGGAAGATGGACAAGCTGTTCCAAGGTGTTACTCCGCTGGCTGCGAGTACAGGGACTTCCGGGCACATTCGGGCAACCTTCGACTCGAATCCGGCCTGATCCGGTGATCCGGCCCGGCTGAGTCAGCACTATTCGGGCACTCCCACCCCTCCTCTGGCGGATCCGCTTGTGCGGCGGACGCCTGCTGTCACCATCCACAATGGACGGTGCGGCGGAGGCGGATGACCCGAGAGGCTGATGATGTCCGGCTGGTTGAGACGACTGTTTCCGCCGCTGCTGGCGCTGGTCGCGGTGGCGGCGGGCCTGCCCGCCACCGCGACCGAACCGCTGGTGGCGCGTACCGAGGCCGGGCTGGTGCGCGGGCTGGCCGACGGCGAAGTCCGGCAGTACCAAGGGATTCCGTTCGCCGAGCCGCCCATCGGCGAGCTGCGCTGGGCCGCACCCCGTCCGGTCCGGGGCTGGCACGGGGTGCGGCCCGCCGTCGCACCCGGTCCCCGGTGCGCGCAGACGGCCAGCGGGGAGGGTCCGGCCACCGCGGCCGAGGACTGCCTCTACCTCAACGTCACCGCCCCGGCCGGGCAGATCGGCCGCAAGCCGGTGCTGGTGTGGGTGCACGGCGGCGGGTTCATCTGGGGCGCGGGTTCCTCCTACCACGCGCAGCGGCTGGCCGCGCAGGGCGATGTGCTGGTGGTGACGGTCAACTACCGGCTGGGCGCCTTCGGTTTCCTGGCCCATCCCGAACTCGGCCCGGCCGGTGGCGCGTTCGGCCTGCAGGACCAGGTGGCGGCCCTGCAGTGGGTGCGGCGCAACATCGGCGCCTTCGGCGGTGACCCCGGCAACGTGACCCTGCTCGGCGAGTCCGCCGGCGCGTTCAGCATTTGCGCGCTGCTCACCGCGCCCGCCGCCACACCGCTGATCGACCGGGCCATCGTGCAGAGCGGCTCCTGCTCGGTGCACCTGCCGCGCAACGGCACCTTCCCCGGCTCCGGCGAGTACCGGCTGCTGGTGCCGCGGGCCCAGCTGGAAGCACTGGGCCTGGATGCGGCGAACACGCTGAACTGCGCTGATCTGGCCTGCCTGCGCCGGGTGGACGCGCAGCGGTGGGTGGACACCGGGCTGATCAACCACTTCTCCCAGGCCGGTTTCCACACCGACCTGCTGCCCGAGGACCCGGCCGCGGTGCTGCACTCCGGCCGCGCGCACCAGGTGCCGATGATCATGGGCTTCACCAGGGACGAGCTGCGGCTGCACACCGGCAGCGCACTGGTCGGCGGGGCCAGCTACGACTACGAGCACCTGATGCGGGACAGCTTCGGGCCGGGCGCCAGGGAGATCGGCGCGGCCTATCCGCTAGCAGGCACGGACAAGTACACCTCGGCACTGGCCTGGTCCGCGGTGGGCACCGACGCGGGCTGGGCCTGCCCGACGCTGGCCGACGCTCAGGCGTTCAACCGCGGCCAGGCCCCGGTCTACACCTACGTCTTCGCCGACCGGGACGCGCCCAACCTCGGCTACCAGGCGCCCGCGGACTTCCCGCTCGGCGCGTACCACGGCTCCGAACTCCAGTACCTGTTCTGGGACGCCCCGGAGGAGCCGGGCAGGCTCGGACTGGCCACCGACCTGATCCGGCACTGGGCGCGGTTCGCCCGGCACGGCGATCCCAACCTGGCGGACAAGCCGACCTGGCCGCGCTTCGACGGCGTCCACGCGCAGTCCTTCAGCCCTCGGGACACCGGATCGGTCAACGCGGGCGCCCAGCACCACTGCGGGCTCTGGACCGCACGCTGACCGCGTCCGTGCCCGGGAGTTCACACCGGGCACGGACGTGGGCTCAGGGCTCCCAGCGGCGCAGCACCAGCACGGCGTTGTGCCCGCCGAAGCCGAAGGAGTTGTTCATCGCGACCCGGATGTCGTGCCGCTGCGCGGTGTGCGCGACGAAGTTCATCTCCGCGTCCAGCGGCCGGTCGCAGTTGATCGTGGGCGGGACGATGCCGTCCCGGATGGCCAGCCCGCACACGATCAACTCGACCGCGCCGCCCGCGCCGATCATGTGCCCGGTCATCGACTTGGTGGAGCTGACCGGGATCCGGGTGGCCCGCTCGCCCAGCACCTCGCGGATCGAGCGCACCTCCCTGGCATCGCCCAGCGGGGTGCTGGTGCCGTGCGCGTTGATGTAGTCGATCTCCTCGGCCGCCACGCCCGCGTCCCGCATCGCCGCCCGCATGGCCGCCTTCGCCCCGGTGCCGTCCGGGTGCGGGGCGGTCCAGTGGAAGGCGTCCGAACTGGCGCCGAACCCGGCCACCTCGGCCAGGATCGGCGCGCCGCGCTCGATCGCGTGGTCGGCCGCCTCCAGCACCACCACGCCAGCGCCGGAACTCATCACGAAGCCGTCCCGGTCCTCATCGAAGGGCCGCGAGGCCAGCTCCGGCTGCTCGTTGCGGGTGGACAGCGCGCGAGCGTTGCCGCAGCCTGCCAGATCCGCCCGGCTGATGCAGTTGTCCGCGCCCCCGGCGATGGCCACGTCCGCCGCGCCGTACTGGATCAGCCGGGCCGCCTCGCCGATGGAGTCGGTGCCGGTGGCGCAGGCGGTGCTCAGCGAGCGGCACGGACCGGTGGTGCCGAAGAGCAGGCTGATCTCCACCGCCGCGCTGTCCATCGCCCCCGTCACCTGAGAGAGCGGGCTGATCCCACGCGGACCCTTGTCCCGCAACAGGTCCGGCAGTTTGCTGTTGTAGTTCACCGGTCCGTAGCCGCTGCCCACCAGCACGCCCGTGCGCGGTGCCAGCTCCGGTCCGATGATCAGTTTCGCCGACTCGACCGCCTCCGCGGCCGCGGCCAGCGCGTACTGGGCGAAGCTGTCCGTACGCCTGCTGATCTTGCGTGGCAGGTGCGCTTCCGGGTCCCAGTCGTGGATCTCGCCGCCGATGTGACTGCCCAGGTCACCGGACTCGATCGCGGACAACTGACGGATCCCGCTGCGCCCGGCCAACATCGCCGCCCAGGTGTCGGCGACCCCAACCCCGAGTGGGGTGACCGCGCCCCAGCCGGTGACCACCACCCGGCGACGTAATCGGCGGAACTCGTCCTGGACCGCCTCGCTGCGCTGACTCATCTCGACCTCCGGTTCAGGCACTCGCCGACACGGGCTGCACCCGGCCGTGCGGGCCGGCGAAACCCTTGACCCGGTAGTCCTCCACGGCCTTCGGCGTGACCACCGCGGTCGGCACCGTGTTGCCGGTGAGCCGGGAGAACATGTTGCGCGGCCCGATGATGTAGGCCTGCTCGGCCCGGCTGCGCCGGATCCCCTCGACCACGGTGGCCCAGCGCACCGGGGTGACCCAGCCGTCCAGCAGGTCGGCCATGATCGCCTGCGGATCGGTGATCAGCTCACCGGTGACGTCGGAGAGCATCGGCACCCTGGCCGGCCGCCAGTCCAGCTTGCTGTAGACCTCGGTCTCCAGCCGCTGCCGCAGCCCGGCCACCATGGTGCAGTGCTCGGCCCGGTTCATCAGGTAGAACGGGAACCCGCCCTCCTCGCGGACGAGTTCGCGGAAGTACTCCAGATCGGCCATCACACCGGAGACCGCGTGCACGGAGTTGTCGAGGTAGACCGAGGCCTCCACGTTGCGGCCCTCGGCCCGGCAACGCGCGACGAGACGGTCGACGGCCGGGCCGTCCAGGCGGTAGAAGAAGAAGCAGCCCAACGGTTCGGCCAGTCCGGCGAAGTAGTCCAGTTCCACCTTGGCGCTCTCCCGCACCAGGGTCAGACCGTCCGCATAGGACAGCACCCCGGCGTAGACCGAGCCGATGATGGCGCCGAAACTCTGTCCGCCGAAGACCACCGGGGACAGGTCGAGGTGGTCGTCGGCCCAGTCGGCCAGCGCCAGCGTCAGCGCCATATACCCGGCCTCGTAGACCTCCCAGTCGTAGATCTCGGCGTGCTCGTAGGCCTTGATCAGCGAGTAGCCGAGCACTTCGTCCGCGGCTTGTAACCGCGCCTGCGCGTACTCGTTCTCCTGCAGGAAACTCGCGATGGCAGGGAACGTGGTCGGAACAAGTCCGGGAAAGTAGATGGCATCGGCCATGGCCGCCTCCAGGGATGGTCATCACAGTTCCAGACCCGGTGGTGCGGCGGTAAGAAGCATCGATGAGGAGCCTCGCGCGAGGCATCAACCCCAGAACTCATCGAGCGCGCCGGAGCAACCACAGGCCAGCGGAACAATGGTAACCGAGCATCGGCGCGGAACAACCCGATCGTATGAAACTACATAGGCAATCGTGATATGCCCGAAACGTGCGACGGCCGGGAAAACTCCCTGGGGGAGAGTTTTCCCGGCCGTGACGCGTCGTTCAGGAGCTACCGGTTCAGGCGCGGCCGGCGTCCTTCTTGGAAGGAAAGATCATCATTGCGCCGGTGATGACCAGTTCGATAGCGCCGAGCACGGCGAGCACGACGCCCACCTTGTCCAGCGAGATGATCGGCGTCTCGATCCCCTTGGTGGTGAAGGCCAGAATCAGGCCGACGATGAGCATGAACGCGCCGATGAACAGCGACTTCACGTTTTTCGACATGGAACCTCCCAGTAACGCTGGTGCCACTCACAGCTCACGCAGCGGGCGGACAAGGAACAGTGACAGCGCGAGCAGAAGATAGCAGCTTCCGATAACCACGAAAGTGTGATGGCTGCCCAGTGTGGCCAACAGCCAGGTGAGCAAGGAGACTGCGATCGGACTCGGCCCTGACACGATAGTGGTAGCGATGCTGGTGACACCGCCGAACATCGGTTTGGGCACCCGCTCCTGCAAAGCCTGCATGTAGAGCAGGTCCACCGGGCTGGTCAGGATCCCGGCGATGGCCATGATGGCCAGCGCGATCGGCACCTCGGTCTGCCAGGCCAGCAGCAGGAGCATGACCGCCATGCCGATGTAGGCGGTCAGGTAGACGCCGCGGCGGGGGAGTTTGGGGCCGAGCACGCCGTAGCCGATGGTGCCCGCCAGCGAGCCGAGGCCGAACGCGCCGACCAGGCCGCCGTACCAGGCCACCGAGCCGAGGATCTCATTGGCGTAGGCGGTCAGCCCGATGCTGGCCAGACCGGTGTCCAGGGCGGCGAACACGGTGGTGCTGATGATCAGCACCTTGAGCACCTTGTCGCCCCAGAAGAACTTCATCGCCATCGCGAACCGGCGGCGGTAACTCAGGCCCTCGAACTCGTCCTGCTCGCTCGGCTCGTCGCTGGCCGGTACCTGTTCCACCGCGTTGACCAGGAAGAACACCACGATCACGGCGGCAAGCAGACCGGCGATGGCATCAATGAGCAGGATGGTCGAGCTGCCGAACAGGCTCACGATCCCGCCGACCAGGATCGGGCTGGACATGGTCGCGATCGCGTTCATCGCGCGCAGCGTGGCGTTGGCCCGTTCCAGCGAGTGGCCGGAACTCTCCGCCAGCGCGGGCAGCAGGCCGAAGGTGGCGACCCGGCCCGGTTCGTCGGCCCCGGCGCGTACGAAGCACAGCGCCAGCAGCAGCCACGGCGGCAGTGATCCGGCCAGGTGCAGCACGTACATCAGCACCGTGATGGCCGAGCCGATGGTGATGGAGAAGATCCACGAGACCCGCATGCCGAAGCGGTCGATCACCGGGCCCATGAACAGCCCGGTGCCGATCGAGCTGATCACCGCGACCGTGACGATGATCCCGGTGAAGGCGATGTCATGGGTGCTGTCCAGCACGAACAGCGGCAGTCCCACCCCGCCGATCCCGTTGCCGACCAGGTTGACCCCGAAGGCGAACTGGGCAACCGAGTACTGCCCGGCGCGGCGGTCCTTGCGGAGCCGGTGCCTGCCGGGGGCGGGCTTGCGATGCCTGCCGGACGGCCTGGCCGGCGCTGCGGTCATGGTCCTCTTCCCCCATCCGCCCTGGCGAACCCGGGCGAGGTGCGGAAAGTCCGGTGCAGGCGCCCGCGTCGAGCGCCTGCACCGGACGTCACCTGGATGGCGAACAACCCAGACGGATCCTTCGCCGTACCCGGCTAATTCAGCAGTTGTTGCTGACGGTGCTGCCGGTCATGGTCAGCTCAGCCGCGTTGGTGTCCAGGCCCTGAAGGTCGAGAATAGCCATTGTATTCACCTTTCCCTGAAGAATTGCGGGTTTGTGTTCAGGTGTTACGCGTGGAGCTGATTCAGCAGCCGTTGGAGACGGTGCTGCCGGTCATGGTCAGCTCGGCGGCGTTGGTGTCGAGGCCCTGCAGGTCGAGAATAGCCATTGTATTCACCTTTCCTGACGATTCGTTTGTCCTGACGGTGGTGCGTTGTGCATGGACAAGCGGCCACATTCGTCGCCGGGGAAAAGGAACATGTCCACTAAGCCGGGTAGCGCGCGCCCGGCCGGTCTTATCAGCAGTGCATGCTGAAGGAGCTGCCCGTCATGTTCAGTTCGACGGCTCCGGTCTCCATGCCCTGCAAGTCGAGGATTGCCATGGTGGTCACCCTTCCTGGTGGCTGTTATCGCTGGTCTGGTGCGCATTCCCGGGCTGGGCACGATGGTCCGTGCCGGACAGGAACGGGAGGAAAGCGGTCCCGCCGCGCAGTGCCGAGGTCAAAGCGACCAGCACGCCGGCGTTACCCGTTGCGACATCCATGGACAAGCGGCTACATCCGTCACCGGGAAAAGAGACATGTCCATTGTAGGCGAGTGCGTAGTGGTGCATCCCGTTGAGATGCTCTCTCACCCGCCTGTCACTAATTGTTTCAGACGCGCCCCTGGAAAGTCCAGCGATTACCGCCATCAATCCGGCCCGGCCGTGAAAGAGATTCGAATCGATCACGAACTCGCTCTGGCAGGCCTGGACCAGCCGGGGCAGCGCGGTCAGCAGCCGCTCGTCCGCGATCTCGCGCACCAGCTCGTCCGCGACCAGCGCGATGCCCGCCGAGCCCACCGAGAGGTAGGGCAGCGTGCGGTAGCCGCCGTCCACCTGGAGTGAGCCGTCGTGCGCCTCCACACACAGGTCCAGGTCCCGATGTGCCGCCCGCACCGCCAGTTCCAGCCACTGACTGTCCTGAGTGGACTGGTAGAGCCGGAGCAGGAACAGCGCCGGACCGGACCAGCCGCGCAGCAGCCCGGCCAGCGTGCCCGCCTGCCGCGCCCGGCCCAGCTCGCCCGCCGGCTTGTCCACCCCGTGCGGCTCGCCGCTGGTGATGGCCGCGCCGAGGCGTCCGGCGATGTCCAGGGCCCGTTTCCGGTGCGCTGCCTCATCATGCCGGTCGGCCAGGTGCAGCAGGTTGAGCCCGGCGCCCGCCAGGCCACTGTGCAGACTGACATCGCTGATCTGGGTCTCGTCCGCGCGGGCCAGCAGGTCCGCGGCCGAGCCGGTGTGCCCGAGCAGGTCGAGCACGTGCGCGATGCCATGCGCCCCGTCGTGGAAGCCGATCTTCTCCCTGGGCTTGGCCGCGTCGGCCAGCAGCCAGCGCTCGTGCTCGGGATCGAGGTCGGAACCGGTGCTGTGCAAGGCCCACAGCACGCCGGCCGCGCCGTGCGCGAAGGTCCCGCCGCCGGAGCGGAACTGCTCCAGGTCGCCGGGGAAGAGCCGGTCCGTCCGGCCCGGGGTGGCGCTGGAAGTGATCGCCGCGGCGATCGAGGGCAGTGCCCGCTCCCAGTCACCGCCTGCCCGCGCCGGTGAGGTGCGTGGCAACGCGGAGACCGTGGTGGTGGGTGCGGGCACCTCGCCGACCACATCCAGGATGCTGGCGGCGAAGTCCGCGGGCAGCTCGAAGAGCCCGGTGGCGATCTCGATCAGTTCGGCCAGCTTGCCTGGCGCCAGGCCGACCAGCGAGGTCAGCGGCAGGAACAGCCACAGCTTGAGCACGGCCAGGGCGTGCAGGTCGATGTCCGCGCCGGTCTTGTCCCGGCTGGTGAACCCGGCGTGCCCGAAGCGCTGGTTGCGGTTCTCCGCGATCGGGAAGGCGGCCTCGAAGTCCACCAGCCCGATGACGTCTTCGCCGTCCCGCTCGCTGATCATGATGTTGGCCGGGTGCAGGTCGGCGAAGACCATGCCGCGCTCGTGCACCGCGGCCACCAGTTCGGTCACCTTGTCCAGCACCCGCAACGCGCGCGCCACGTACTCCCGGCGCTGCTCCGGGGCGGAGGCCACGCCGATCAGCGGGTAGTGCTGGCCGAACCAGTGCTGCAGGTTGGTGCCCGGCACCAGGTCCATCACCAGGAACCGGTGCTCCCACACCTGCACCACGTCGTGCACCCTGGGCACCCCAGGAACGCCGTCCAGTACGCGCAGCGCGGCGGCCTCGTTGTCCAGCCGGACGATCGCGTCGGTGTCGTCGGCGGCCAGCCCGGCGTAGGGGCGGGCCTCCTTGAGCACGACTTCGAGGCCGTCGGAGTTACGGGTCGCCTTGTAGACCCCGCCGCCGTTGGAGAAGTGCATGGCTTCGACGATCTTGTAGTCCAGGGTGGCGCCGGTGGCACCGCGGGCGGCCACGCTCTCGTCCAGCACCTGGGGAAGGCGCACCCAGTCCGGGGTGGTGAACACCGGCCTGCGGTCATCGGGCACCAGCGTGCCGTCCGGGCGCGCGATGGCCAGCACCCGCTCGCCGTCGGGCGCGGTGCAGTAGCGCGCGTCGAAACCGCCGTAGCGCACGTAGAGCGGGCCCTGGTTGTACCGCAGGTCGGTCAGGATGTACGGCCCCGGCCTGCCGCCGATCCGGCGGTCCAGCGAGGTGAGGGTGTCGGCCAGTTCGACCTCGTCCCTCGGGTAGATGGTGAGCAGCTTGCCGCTGGCCGCGCGCGGGGCGTACTTGAGGTTGAACGCCCGCAGCAACGCGGTGCTACGCAGGAACTTGAACGGGATCCAGCGGTCCAGGCAGTACTCGGACACGAGGGCCACGATCTCCGCCGCGGTCTCCGGGGTGGCCGAGACGTGGATCTTCCAGCCCTGCGCGGGCAGCTGGTCCGCGGGCGGGCGCAGCATCACCCACTCCCCGCGTCCGGAGCGGCGCCAGCCCTGCGGCAGCTCACCCTCGGTCAGCGGGAACGCGGTCTCGGTCTGCCAGCGGACCGGGTCCTCGAAGAAGACCCGGTCGGCCAGGGAATACAGTTCCACCAACGGTTTCATCGGCCTGCCCTTCCGCTCCGGTGGTCTAGCCCGGTGATCCAGTTCGACCTAGTACGGGCGCTCGCGGGCGGCCCGGTTGGCGAAGCTGTGCCAGGCCGCGTCCTGCTGGTTGGCCAGGTACTTGGCCAGCAGCTCCTTGGCCCGCTGCTTCTCCTTGGCCGGCACCAGATCGACCACCGGCATCTGCTCACTCAGCTCCCGGGCGCCCGCCTCGAACTCCTCGCGCAGCAGGGACCAGACCGTGCGGTCGTGGTACTCGCCATCAAGGAAGTGGTAGTCGCGCAGAATCCCCTCAAGCACGAAGCCGCCCTTGGTCAGCAGGCTCATCGTGTGCTTGTTGTAGGAGGCCGTGCTGAACTCCACCCGATGGGCGTTGAGCTGGTGGAACAGGTGGTCGATCAGCAGGCCGAGGCCCTCGCCGCCGACCCCGGAGTTCCACCGCACCGGGTCGCCGATGGCCCCGCCGATGGTGTACGCGCCATGCCCGCCACTACGCCGGTAGTTGACCACCCCGACCCGCTCGCCCGCGGCGGTGACCACCATGAAGTAGCGGACCTGGCCGCTCTCGTTGACCGCCTTGATCGCCTCCGGGGTGATCTGCTCGTTCGCGTCGGAGGTGAGTGCGCTGGTCAGCGCCATGGGCCGGAGCCAGTCGGACACGGTGACGTAGTCGTCCCCGGTCAGGCTTTCCAACGTGCATTTGGGTTCGCGCAGCATCGCCGGCCCTTCCAGAGGTCAGGGTCGCTGGATAGAAAAGGACAATTCAGTTAAACATCGGTTGAGTGGTTGGTTACCGGGCAATGAGCAAGCCCGAAAACGCGCACACGACTCTTCCCGAATCGAAGTCTTACCCCAGTTTTGTTTCAGATATTGTGCTTAGTGCGCACATCGCCGCAGATGGCCGCCACTGATGCCGCTGCCCGTGCTCAGGGGGGCTCGCGTCGCCGCGCCCTTGTCCACACCTCTGTGCGAAAACCCCAGTACAGACTGCATCTGCCCCGGAAAGTACTAGGAAGAGCTACCCGGGTCAACCGGAAGATTTAGTACCTTGGGACCAGCACAAGTCTGCCGGTACTCATCCTTGGGGGCTACTCCAGGTGATGGGGCAGGTATGAGGGGTGATCGGCCTACATGCTGGCCTCCACCTCATAAAAATACCCGATGAGGGGACTACCGTTGACGGTTGAGCCTCGCTTGAGGCTCAGGTACGGTCAGCCGTATTCGGCCACGTCGCAGGCCAATCGCCATAGCTTTGCCGCTGTTCGCGCTCTGCAGAATCTGCACCCCCTGAAGTTTCCTCGCGTATTTATCACCACTTTTGGGGAAGTGGTGTGTGCGAATGAGCTAGGAGGTCGGTTGTGAGCAGGTGGAGCACGTTTCACATGGACGAGGCGAAGCTCGGAGAGCTGCCGTCGTTGCCGGCGGACGCCGTCCTGCGCCACGCGGACCTGGTGATCGGTCGCAAGCCCAAGCCGATCGAGCTGTACCAGCGCTGGGAGCGTCAGCAGTGGTCGGCCGAGGACCTTTCCCTCGGCAAGGACCACGACATGCTGAACCACCCCCTGCTGCCGGCGCACGTGCGGGTGATGCTCAAGGAGGCCATCGCCACCTTCATCATCGGCGAGTACACCGGGCTGGACATGCTGGGCCCGATCCTCATGGGTTGTCCGGATGAGGAGTACGCCCTGTTCCTCGGCACCCAGATCGCCGATGAGACCCGGCACGCCCGCGCGGTGTTCCGGCTCGGCGAGGAGGTGCTGGAGATGAGTGAGAACCCGAGGGCGATGCTGGCCGAGGCCTGGCAGATCGCCACTCCGGCGCACCGCGAGCTGAGCCTGCTGGAGACCTCGATCGTGCGCGACCTGACCAACAGCCCGCCGGACTACGGTCGCTGGCTGCAGGCCTGCACGCTGTTCCACCTGATCACCGAGGGCGTGCTGGCGCTGATCGGGCAGCGTGCCCTGGTGCACTCGCTGCGCGACACCAGCATGTTCGACGGCATCAAGGCGGCCTTCACCGCGATGTGCCGGGACGAGTCGCGGCACATCAGCTTCGGGCTGCACGCGCTGCGCACC
The DNA here is from genome assembly GCF_052078295.1 of Crossiella sp. CA198. Classification (NCBI taxonomy): domain Bacteria; kingdom Bacillati; phylum Actinomycetota; class Actinomycetes; order Pseudonocardiales; family Pseudonocardiaceae; genus Crossiella; species Crossiella sp. CA198. The sequence goes on along the minus strand of NZ_JBQJIM010000038.1, from coordinate 41,355 downwards.
GGTGTGCAGGAAGGCTATGGCGACTACATCTATGAGGCACTCGAACAGGCCGTGCCGCTGGCGCTGCGGATGGACGAGGAGTTCGAGGGCGGGGACAGCCGCGAGCAGGACAAGATCCGGCAGATGAGCGTGGACATCCTGCGCCGCCACCTGGGCAACATCGGCGCGGACCCCAAGTTCGTCGCGCACCTGACCAACCCCTACGACCTGAGCCTGGCCCGGCAGTGACCGGCGTCGGCCTCATCGGCCAGACCGGCGTGCACTCCTTCGAGGAGCTACGCGCACGATGTCGGGTCTTCGCGGAACACCTGCGGGACAACGGATTCGCCCCCGGTGACCGGGTCGCGATCCAAGGGGGCAACTCGATTGGCTACGTGATCGCGTTACTCACCCTGCTGCACTCCGACGCCACCCTGGTCCTACTGGAGGAGGACCAGTCGGCGGAGGAGACCGCGGCCATCCTGCGGCGGGCGCCGGTGCGCTGGCTGCTGCACGACGGATCGGTGGACCTGCCGGCCGACGTGGCCGGGTTCCGGCTGCGACTGTCCGAACTGGAGCGCGAGGCATCGCCGGCGCCCGCCGGGTTCGAGCTGGACCTGACCCGGTGGTGGCAGCGCTCGCACGCGGTGGAGGTCTGGCCAGCCGGGGCCAGGGAGGGCGTGGTCCGGGCCGGTGGCACGGTGCGGTTCGCGGTGCGGCGGGCCCAGCAGCGGGCCGGGTACAAGGACACCGACGTGCTGTTGCCGTTGCTGCCCTTCTCCCACCCGTACGGGCTGGTCCTGTTGCTGCTGTGGTGGTTCAGCCGCAGCAGCGCGGTGGTGCTGCCCGCCGACCGGCTGGACCTGGCGGTGGAGGCGATCACCCGGATGAACGTGACCGTGGTGGACGGGACCCCGGCGGCCAGCCAGGGCCTGTGCCGGTTGCTGGAGCTGCGGCCGGTGCGGGCCGCGACGCTGCGCTCGGTGCGGCGGTGGTGCGTCGAGGGTGTGCCGCTGCGCGAACGACCCGGCCGGAACCTGGCCACCCCGATTACTTCGCTCAACCGCGATGGGAAGGACGACATGCGCGCACTCCCTGCACATGCCGTGAACAGCACTGGCTCGGTTCGATCCCTGGCCAAACCCGAACCCTCCTCGGCCGCCGTGCCGCTGCCCAGCCGGGTGGCCGCGCTGCGGGCGGTGGAGACCTTCCTGGACGAGCGCCGGGACGAGGTGCTGGCGATCCTGTGCGAGGTGTCCAACCACCGCACCGCCGTCGGCGAGCTGGAGACCGCGATCCGCACCCTGCGCGGCGCGGAGGCCGAGGTCACCGCGCACCAGCCGCGGCTGATCGGCAGCGCCGCGGTGTTCATGCCGTCCAACATCCCGCTGTACGCCTACGTGCTCTACGTGCTGGTGCCCAGCCTGTACTGCGAGCGGATCACCTTCCGGCCCTCGGCGCACATCCAGTCCCAGCTGACCCGGCTGCACGAGCTGCTGGTCCAGGCGCACGGGCTGCCGGTGACCCTGGCGGCCAGCACCCAGCGGCAGTTCACCGCCGGTCCGGTGGCCGACGCCGAATTGGTGCTGTTCACCGGCACCTACGCCAACGCCGAGCGGATCCGCGGCCAGATCAGCGAGCAGCAGCTGTTCCTCTACTTCGGCCAGGGCATCAACCCGGTCGTGGTCGGGCCGGACGCGGACGTGGACCTCGCGGTGGCCGACGCGGTGGACATCCGGCTGATCAACTCCGGTCAGGACTGCTTCGGGCCGGACGTGATGTTCGTGCACTCCTCGGTGCGCGAGCGGTTCCTGGACCTGCTGGGCAAGCGGATCGACGAGCTGGTCTACGGCTCCTACGACGATCCGCGGGCCGACTACGGCAGCATGTACTACGACCAGGCGTTCGGCTTCGCGCTGGAGTACCTGCACCGCAACGCCGGGCACATCGTGCACGGCGGCCACGTCGAGCTGCGCGCGCGGCGGTTGCAGCCCACCGTGCTGTGCCGGGAGCTGACCCGGCGCTCCAGTTACGAGGAGCTGTTCGCGCCGATCTTCAACGTGGTCAGCTACGACGATCTCGACGCCCTGCACGAGACGCTGACCACGCCGTTCTTCGAGGAGCGGGCCATGGGCGCGATGGTCTACGGCAACCTGCCTGCCACCGTCGAGCTGCTGGCCAGGCGGCACGACGTCTACCAGAACACCACCCTGCTGAGCACCGACAACGGCAACGAACCCTTTGGCGGACTGGGCATGCTGGCCAACTACGTGGCCATCGGCGGCAGGCGGATCGCCGAACCGCTGCTGGTGTCCAAGGCGGTGGCCGACCACCTGAAGCCGCCGGCCGGTCTGGCCCGGCGCGCCACCGCCTGATGTCGCGGACCCGGCCGCTGCGGGTCTGCGTCATCGGCGCGGGCCCGCGCGGCACCGGGGTGCTGGATCGCCTGTGCGCCTTGGCCTCCGGGCCGGTGGAGGTGCACGTGGTCGACCCGTACCCGGCGGGGCCGGGGCGGATCTGGCGGCGGGCCCAGCCCAACCTGTTGTGGATGAACTCGCGGGCGGCAGGCGTGACCCCGTTCTCCGGCGCGGACAACGATGTCCCGTCGCTGTGGGACTGGGCACGCACCGCCGGCGGCCACGCGCTCGCCAGGGGAGAACTGGCCGAGGAGGTGGGCCGGACCACCCCGCGGTGGTTCGCCTCCCGGCCCCTGGCGAGCGCGTACTTCTCCTGGGTGTTCCAGCGCGCGGCCGACCGGCTCGGCCAGGTGCGGGTGCACCGCGATCAGGCCGTCGACCTGTGCGAAACCGCTGCGGGACAACAGGTCCGGCTGGCCAGCGGCCTGGTGCTGACGGTGGACGCGGTGGTGCTGGCCCAGGGCCACCTGGACGCGCGGCCGACCCCGGCCGAGCTGGCCGCCCGCGAGTTCGCGGACCGGCACGGCCTGGGTTACCTGCCGCGCGGGCAGGCGGACGCGGCCGCGCTGGCCGCGGTCCCGGCGGGCGAACCGGTGCTGCTGCGCGGCCTCGGGCTGACCTTCGTGGACACCATGGTGCTGCTCACCGAGGGCCGCGGCGGCAAGTTCCGGCGCACCCTGGACGGTGAGCTGGCCTACGAGCCCTCCGGGCTGGAACCGGTGCTGTACGCGGGTTCCCGCACCGGCGTGCCCTACCACGCCAAACCGGAGAGCGCCCTGCTCGCCGGGCAGCCCGAACTGCCCAGGTACTTCCGGCACGACACCGTGCCCGCGGGGCCGTTGCGCTTCAAGGAACAGCTGTGGCCGTTGGTGTGCAAGGACGTCGCCTACGGGCACTACCACGAGCTGTTCCTCGGCCACCCGGACCGGGTGCGGCTGCCCTGGGCGGAGTTCCTGGCCGGACTGGACGCCTACGACTGGTCCAGTCCGGAACTCGTGGAACTGATCGAGGCCGCGGTGCCGGAGCCGGCCGACCGGGTCGACCCGGACAGCTGGCCGGATCCGCTGGCCGGCCGGTGGTTCCCGGACGCGGCGGAGTTCCAGGACTGGGTGCGCGACTACGTGCGGGCGGATCTGCACCGGCGGAGCGATCCGCGGTGGAGTGCGGAGATCGGCGGGCTGGCCGGGGTGAACATGGCCGTGCTGACCGTGCTGGAGCTGGCCGGGGCCGGGCGGCTGACCGCGCAGTCGATGGTGCGGGAGGTTGAGCGCGGGTTCCTGCCGCTGATGAGCTTCCTGACCAGCGGGCCGCCCGGCCGTCGGCTGGCCGAGTTGCTCGCGCTCGCCCAGGCCGGGGTGCTGCGGTTCCTCGGCCCGGAGTCGCGGGTGCGCGCGGATGAGTCGGCCGGGTTGTTCGTGGGCAGCAGTCCTCGGGTGCCGGGGGAGACGCCCGCGCGGTTCCTGATCGAGTCCCGGCTGGCCGAACCCGATCTGGCCGGGACGGCGGATCCGTTGCTGCGCAAGCTGTTCGACCGCGGTGAGTGCGCCGAGGAGGAGCTGTCCGACGAGACCGGCAGCTACCGCACCGGGCGGCTCGCGGTGCGCCCGGCCGACCACCGGCTGCTGGCCGCCGACGGCGGCGCGCACCCGGCCCGGTTCGCGGTCGGGCCCGGCGTGGGCGTGGTGCACACGCCGGGCGTGACCCCGGAGATCGAGCCGTTCGGGCAGAACGACCGGGTGGCGCGGGCGGTGCTCAGCCTCGGTTCCTGAGCCGGAAGATCGCGTACCGGCCGACCGAGTAGATCGTGTCGATCACGAAGACCGCGCACCAGATCCGGCCGATGTTGAGCAGCAGGTGGCCGCTGGAGTTCCAGTACCACTCGGCCGGGTGCGGGCCGTTGAACAGCGCTTCGTACGGCCAGGAGTACCCGATGACCGCCAGCACCACCTGGGCCACCAGGAAGATCACCGCGTGCCCGGCCCAGGTGTTGAGTGTGGGCGCGCCCGGCTTGGCCGGTGCGGACCCGGCCTGCTCCGGAGCCTGCGCGACCGGGTCCGCGCTGACCTCGGCCGGAGCCACCGGAGCCGGTTCGGGGACCGGCACCCGGTCGGACACGCCGATCCGCCGGATCGCGCCGCGCACCAGCACCGCGGCGGTGGCCAGCAGCACGGCCGCGACCACACAGGCGATCTGCCAGCCGCTGCCGGAGTTGTAGAGCAGCCCGGCGCCGAAGGTGCCGATGGTCGCGCCGAGCAGGGTGGCGCTCTCGTAGATCGCCATGCCCCGGCCCAGGCTGCCGCCCGCGGCCTCGGCCACCACGGACTGCTCGACCGGGATGGCCGCGGCGAAGGCGGCCGCGGACAGGATCCACATCCCGGCCAGCACCACCGGGTGCGGGGCGAAGGACAGCCCGACCGCGAACACCGCGCTGAGCAGCAGTGCCACCGTGACCACCCGGGTCCGGCCGAGCCGGGTGACCACGCCGTGCAGGTACTCCGGCAGCGTGCTGTAGACGATGAAACCGGGCAGGAAGACCAGCGCGATCGCGCCGAGTTGCAGGTTGTGCCCGCGCTGCAGGTGCAGCAGCAGGAGCAGCGCCACCCCGGCCTCGGCGATCGCGGTGATCACGATGACGCCGAGCAGCGGGTACATCCGCCCGCCCAGCTCACGCAGCTTGGGCGAGGCCGGGTCGATCGCGGCCCGGGGCGGGGACTTCAGGGTGAACAGCACCACCGCCGCGGCCACGCAGCCCGCCGCGCACAGCCAGAACACACCGCGATAGTCGATCCGGGAGACCAGGCTGACCGCGATCACCATCGCCACCCAGGTGCCCACGCCCTCGGCCGCGAACAGCTTGCTGAACGCGCCGCTGTCGGTGGGCAGGTCCTCGCCCACCTTGGCCCGCAGCGCCACCCAGAACAGCGCGCCGCCCGCACCGCCGACCATGGCCGCGACCAATGCGAGCGGGAACGCGGTGGCCACCGCGAACAGCGCGAAGGAGGCCGCGTAGCCCAGCGCGCCGAGCGCGGCCAGCTTCGCCCGGTCGAACCGGTCGGCCAGCACCCCGGCCAGCGGCCTGATCAGGAAGGAGACCAGGGTCTCGGCCGCGGTCAGCGTGCCGACCAGCGCCGGGGACAGGCCCAGCGCGGCGCCCGCCCACAGCGGCAGCAGGAAGTCGAGCACCTCGACCGGGCCCTTGGTCAGCGCCGCGGCCAGTTGCTGGGACTTCGAGTGCCGCGTCTCGGTGACGGCCTGTGCCATGTGCGGCCCCTTCCCTATTAGAATACGATCGTATCCGCAAGAGGGCGAATGGGGCAATCGGAGGTGGCGTGCCGAAGATCGTGGACCACGGCCAGCGCAGGCGGGCCATTGCCGAGGCGCTGCTGCGGCTGGTGGCCAGGTCCGGGATTGAGACGGTCAGCGTGCGCACGGTCGCCGCCGAGGCCGGGGTCTCCGCGGGCGCGGTGCAGAAGTACTTCGCCACCAAGGAGGAGATCTTCGAGTTCGCCCTGGACCTCACCGGCGAGGCGGTCTCCCGTCGGTGGAACACCCTCACCCCGCGGGGCGACTACCTGGACCTGCTGCACCGGCTGTTGCTGGAAACCCTGCCGCTGGACGCCGAACGCCGCGCCGAGGCGATCATCGTGACCGCCTTCACCGCCCGCGCCGCGATCCGCGCCGACTGGGCGCAACGCCTGCGCGCCAACGACAATGACATGCGCACCGGCGCCGCCACCTTCCTGCGGGTGGCCCAGGAGGCAGGCCAGGTCCGGCGTGATCTCCCGGTGCCGACCCTGGCCGATCTGGTGCTGGCGCTCAGCGACGGGTTCGCGCTGCGGTTGCTGCACCTGCCCCTGGACACACCGGAGGCCGCGGAGTTGCTGGCCGGGCTGGGTGTGGCCCTGCGCGAACTGCTGTCGCCGCGCTGAGCCCGGGTCAGACCGTGGTCATCCGGTGCACCAGCCGCAGTGCCGCCGCCAGCAGCACGATGGCCAGCCCGAGGAAGATCCCGGTCTCGATGTGCTGGATCGGCAGCAGCCGGTCGGCGGGCTGGTAGTCGAGGTAGGTCTGGGTCCAGCCACGCTGGCCAAGGCAGGAGTGCAGCGCGGCCTGATGCTCGGTGTGGGTGGCGGTGGCGCCGGTGACCTGATCGGCCTGGGCCCGGCAGCCCTCGATGACCGACCCGGACTGCGGCCTGTCTCGCCGGAGGTGTGCAGGTAGCCGGCGCCCACGGTCAGGCCCTCGCCGCCGACGTCGGCGGCCCGCTGACCCAGTGGCGTGCCGATCCGCATCGGGGTCAGGTAGTGCGGGCGCAGGTACTCCGCGACGAAGACCCGCACCGCGGCGAAACCGAGCAGCGTCACCAGCATCGAGATCACCGTGCGCCGGGAGATCGCGCTCACCGCGACACCCAGCGCGAAACCGAACAGCGCGTAGGCCACCTGCAGCGGCGGCCACAGGTCGAAGGAGATCGAGGTGAACGGCGGGAACGCCGAGGAGTCCATACTGTGCAGCTCGCGCACCGCCGCGGTGCCCGCCAGGCCGAGTGCGCTGGTCAGCACCGTGATCACCGCGATCAGGCCGAGGATCCGGGTGGTCAGCCAGCGGGTGGCGGAGATGTCCTGGGTCCAGGCCCACAGGTGGGTGCGGTGCTCGAACTCCTGGGACAGCAGCGGCGCGCCCCAGAAGGCCGCGATGAACCCGGCGAAGATCAGCACCGGGTACTCGGTCAGGCTTGCCCTGCGGATCAGGTCCTTCAGCGCCGGGGAGCTGCCGCCCTCGGGACAGCTGGCGCCGCGCCGGGTGGCGTTGGCGATGTCCACGAGAACCTTGCCGCGCAACACATCCCGCAGCCCACGCAGCCGTTCCGGCGAGCTGTCGCCAGGGGTGGCGTTGACCACCGCTGCCGCCCTGCAATGCCTGCGCGACAACGACTTCCTGGTAGTCCTCCCCGAACACATGACCCGCGCCGCCACCCAGCAGTCCGGCCTGCTAACCCGCCCACTCCCGTTCCCCATCGCCCCCATCCCAGTGATCATGGCCTGGCATCAGCGCTACACCGGCGACCCCGCCCACACCTGGCTACGCACCCAGACCCGTGCCACGGTGACGGACCTGTGCGCCGACCCCACCCGCTGACCGCGGTCACCGCTACCGGGTTCGTTACCTAATGAGGGCTAAGTCACGCCCAATTACGGCGTGTCCGGGTTGCCCCGTTTGGGCTATCGCTCTCGCGCTCGTCAGCTGCCTATAGTTCGGCCGCGGTTTCTGGCCGCGCATCTGGGGGGCGCAGCCACGTTCTGGTCGTGGGACCACGTGGTTTTCAAGGGGGAGCAGAGTTGAGGTTCGGCGCACAGCGCTGCCTGGTGCAGCGCGCACTGAGTGCTGCCGTCATGGTGACGGCGGCCGCGATCGCATTGTCCACAGTGGTCATTCCCGCGGCGGCGGCTCCGGCGGCCCCTGGGCGCGAAGTCACCGCCGAGATGGCCGCGAGCCGGGCGGCGAAGGCACAGCACAAACCGGTCACCGTGGCGGCCAGGACGACCGAGAGCACCGAGGTCGTGGCCAATCCGGACGGCAGCTTCACCCATGTCGAACACCTTCAGCCGGTGCGCGCCAAGCGTGGCGACAACTGGGTGCCGATCGACCTCAACCTGCGCAAACGTGCTGACGGCCTGATCGAGCCCGCCGCCTCCGCGGTGGACGTGCGCCTCTCCGGCGGTGGCAGCCAGGCACTGGCGGTGCTCGGCCGGGACAGTCGCGAGGTCGGTCTCGGCTGGGAGGGCGCGCTGCCCGCGCCGGTGCTGGCAGGCACGACCGCGACCTACCGCGAGGTCCTGCCCGGTGTCGACCTCATCGTGCGCGCCACCGTCACCGGCTTCAGCCAGCTGCTGGTGGTGAAGAACGTCGAGGCGGCACGCAATCCCAGGGTTCGCAAGGTCGTCTTCAACTCCCACACCAAGAACGTCACCCTGGGTCTGGCGCCGGCCGCGCGCGGCGCGGGCGCTGACCAGAGCGGCGCCGACCTGCACGCCGTGGACGCCGAGGGCAAGCTGGTCTTCACCGGCGAGGCGTCCCGGATGTGGGACTCCTCCGGTACCGGCGCTCCCGCGGATCTGCTCACCGGTCCCGGTGCGGGCGGCCGCGAGGCGAGCATGGGCGTCGAGCTGTCCGGGGCCAAGCTCGCCGTGATCCCCGATGCGGGATTCCTGACCGCCGCGGAGACCAGGTTCCCGGTCTACCTCGACCCGGAGTACCAGCGGACCAGCACCAAGGCGCACCACGCGGTGGTGCAGAGCGGTCACAAGACCACCAAGAACTACGACCGCACCGATGGTCAGCTGGGTGATCTCAAGGCCGGCTACTCGGTCGAGCAGTCACCCAGGATGGCCTCCCGCTCCTTCGTGGAGATGCCCATCGACTGGGCTTACGGCAAGATCATCCATGGCGCTGACTTCATCGGCCGGGTCATCCACTCCTACAAGTGCGGTGGCGGTCCGACCCAGCTCTGGGTGACCTCCGGGATCAACCCGGACACCACCTGGCTCAACCAGCCCGGCTGGAACCGCAGGCTGGACGACATCACCCAGTCCGCCTACGACGGTTGCCCCAGCGACGGCCAGGTGCGGATCAACGCCACCGGCCCCGTTCGCGACGGCGTCGCCGAGCGCTGGGGCAATGTCACCTTCGGTCTGCGTGCCGGGGACGAGGGCGATCTCGGGTCCTGGCGCAGGTTCGATCTCAACGCCCGCCTGGAGATCCGGTACAACACCCCGCCGAACGCACCGGCCGAACTCGGCATGGAGGGCGGTCTGATCCCCTGTGTCCGCGGGCCGAACCGGCCGGTGGTGTTCACCAAGACCCCTCGGCTGCGCGCCCGGCTGTCCGATCCGGACTCCGGCGCGGTGCTGGACGCCGGTTTCCGGGTCCTGAAGGGCACCCCGGAGCAACACACCTGGGACGGCAACGAGACCAAGATCGGCAACGTGCCCTCCGGCGACTTCGCCGAGGTCAAGGTGCCCGAGGGCGTGATCAACGACGGGCAGGTGCACACCTGGCACCTGTGGGCAGGCGACTACGAGGCGTCGGCCTGGTCGGAGATGTGCGAATTCACCGTGGACACCGAACGACCGGGCAAGCCCGCGGTGTCCTCGGCGGACTACCCGGCCGGGCAGGTCTCCGGCGGTGCGGGGCAGACCGGGCGGTTCGAGATCACCGCCAACGGCACGCCTGATGTCGAGTACTACCTGTACTCCTTCACCGACCAGAACACCCAGACCCCGTCCTACCGGGCCAACGCCAACGGGATCGGCGGGAACGCGGTCGTGCACTGGACGCCGACCATGGAGCTGCGCCAGACCATGCGGGTCCAGGCAGTCGACCGGGCCAACAACCGTTCGGACATCCACGATTACTCCTTCTTCGTGAAGTCGCACGCGGTCGCCGCGGCCGGGCTCCAGGCGCACTGGCGGCTGGACACCGACCTGAGCGACTCCTCCGGCAATAACCGCCCGCTCGCCCCGGAGGGCGCACCCGCGCAGCAATCCGAGGGATACCGCGGCAAGGCCAGCCGCTTCGACGGGGTGGACGACCGGATGCTGCACCGCGGCCCGGTGCTGGACACCGCCAAGAGCTTCACCGTCTCCGCCTGGGTCAAGCTGGACCGGGACAACGGCTGGTTCACCGTGGCCAGCCAGGAGAGCACGGAGCCGAACCACCAGGTCAGCTCGTTCTTCCTGCAGTACGCCGACGAACCGGACCGCTGGGCCTTCGCCATGCCCAACAAGAGCGACCCGTCTGGCGGCACCGCCCGCGCGTTGTCCAGCGCCGCACCGCAACTCGGCGTCTGGACCCATCTGGTCGGGGTGCACGACGCGGCGGGCGGCAAACTCCTGTTGTACGTCAACGGGATCCGGCAGCAGGAGGCTTCGGTCGCCGGCTGGTCCGGCGCGGGTGACCTGGTGATCGGCGCGGCCAAGTGGGAAGGCAGGCTGGTCGACTACTTCCCCGGCACGGTGGATGAGATCCGGGTCTACAACCGGGTGCTCCAGCCGAACGAGGCCGCGTTCCTGGCCAGCCAGCCGATCCCGCGGGCCCACCTGGTGCTGGACGAAGGCACCGGCACCACCACCAGGGACGCGGTGACCGGCCGCGACGCTCAGCTCCACGGCGGCACCGCCTGGCAGACCGGGGAGCACACCGCGGTGCGCTTCAACGGCGAGCACGGACCCAACGGCGGTCACCTCGCCGCACCGCGGCCGGACTTCCGGACCGACCAGTCCTACACCGTCTCCGCCTGGGTCCGGGCCGAGGAGATCGCCAACCGGGCGCAGACCGTCGTCAGCGTCGGTGATCCGAAGTTCTCGCCGTTCCTGCTGCAATACCGGCCGGAACAGCGGCGCTGGGGGTTCCTGGTGTCCTGTGACCCGAACCGGCCCTGTGGCGGCACCGCGCTGAGCGCGGCCGAGGCCAAGCCGGGGGAATGGGTGCACCTCACCGGTGTCTACGACGCGGTCGCCAAGCAGGCCCGGCTCTACGTCGATGGGGTCCGGGCGGGTGTGGAGCAGAACGTCACCGGCTGGCACGGCGCCGGGGATCTGCTGGTCGGCCGTGCCCAGTGGGACGGGCAGCCGACCGACTACTTCAACGGTGCGGTGGACGAGGTGAAGGTCTTCGCCGGAGTGCCCAGCGACGCCGAGATCTCGCAGCTGGCGATCCGATCCTGATCGAGGGGGAAGAGATGAAGGTTCGGATGTTCTGGCGTGCCGTGGCGCTGACCGCGGCGATGAGCCTGGCGACCACCTCGGCCGCGGCCATCGCCGCGCCCGCCACCACCGCGTTCAAGCCGCGCGAGGTGCAGAAGGAGAAGTCGGTGCCGGGCAAGCCGGTCCCGGTCGATCCGGCGCCCGCGGCCGCCGAGTCCGTGCGGAAGGCGATCGCCACCCCGCCCAAGGTCAACTGGCCTGGCCGGGGCAACGCCGAGGTCGAGCTGCCCGCGGCGGCCACCGCCCCGCAGGGCCGGTCGGCCCGGCCCGAACAGTCCACTGTGGAGCATCGTAGGGCGGGCAGTCTGCCGGTGGCTGTCGGCCTGGTGCCGCAACAGGCTTCCGCGCGGTCGGCGCCGGGTGAGCCGGGCAAGGCCCGGGTGGAGTTCTTCGACCAGGCGCTCGCGGCCAAGGCCGGGGTGGCCGGTGTGCTGCTCAAGGTCTCCGACGCGGGCGGTCTGGCCGGTCGCGGGGTCTCGGTGCAGCTCGACTACCGCGAGTTCGCCGAGGCATTCGGCGCGAACTACGGCTCGCGCCTGCGGCTCATGCAGTACCCGGAGTGCGTGCTGACCACGCCGGATCGACCGGAATGCCGTACCGGCACGCCGTTGCGCGGTGAGAACCACGCCAAGGACCGGCAGCTGACCGCCGCGGTCGAGCTGGCCGAACCGTCCTCGCCGGGCCGCGCGGCCGTGGGTTCGACGGCCGTGCTCGCCGCGGCGCCCGCCCCGGGCAGCAACGGGGGCAGCTACCAGGCATCGGACCTGGCACCCGCCTCCAGCTGGTCGGCCGGGCGGTCCAGCGGTGACTTCAGCTACTCGCTGCCGGTGAAGCTCCCGCCGTCGCTGGGCGGGCCCGCGCCGAGTGTCGCGCTGGCCTACTCCTCCGGTTCCGCGGACGGCCGCACCAGCGCCACCAACAACCAGGCATCCGTGGTCGGCGACGGCTGGGACCTGAGCGCGGGCGGCTACGTCGAGCGCAAGTACCGGCCCTGCCAGGAGGACAAGGACAAGAACGGCGTCAAGGGCAACCAGGGCGACCGCAAGGTCGGCGACCAGTGTTACGACACCGACAACGCGACCCTGATGCTCGGCGGCACCTCCGGCGAACTGGTCCGCGACACCGCGAACAACCGGTGGCGGCCGAAGAAGGACGACGGCTCGTACGTGGAGCTGGTCAAGGGCGCCGACAACGGCGACAACGACGGCGAGTACTGGAAGGTCACCACGACCGACGGCACCCAGTACTTCCTGGGCCGGAACAAGTTGCCCGGCAACGGAAACCGGGCCACCCACTCGACCTGGACGACGCCGGTCTACGGCAATCACCCGGATGAGCCCTGCTACCGGGCCGATTTCGGCGCGGCCTGGTGCCAGCAGGCGTGGCGGTGGAACCTCGACCAGGTCATCGACACCCGCGGCAACACCACCGTCTACTACTACAACATCGAGGAAAACCACTACGGCCGCAACATCAGTCCGGACGCGGGCACCTACTACGTCCGGGCGGGCAACATCGACCGCATCGAGTACGGCCTGCGCGCGGACAACCCGGTGGCCAAGGCGCCGATGCAGGTCCGCTTCGAGACCGCCGAACGCTGCCTGCCCGCCGGCGCCATCACCTGCGAGCCAGGACAGCTGAACAAGGACACCGCCAAGTCCTGGCCGGACGTGCCCTTCGATCAGATCTGCGCGGCGAACGCCAAGTGCGACAACCAGTTCTCGCCGACCTTCTTCACCCGCAAGCGGTTGACCCGCGTGGTCACCGAACTGCTCCGCGAGGTGCCGGGCGCCGAGCCCAGGCACTTCCCGGTCGAGTCCTGGAACCTGCGGCACAGCTTTCCCGAGTCCGGTGACGGACTCTCGCCCGCGTTGTGGCTGGCAGGCGCCACCCGCACCGGCCACGTCGGTGGCACCGCCTCCCTGCCGGAGATCACCTTCGGCGGCACCTCGATGGTCAACCGGGTCGGCACCGTCGACCGGCTCGCCTCGGTCACCCGCTACCGGCTGACCGGCATCGGCAACGAGGGCGGCGGCCACACCACGGTCAAGTACAAGGACCACGAGTGCGTCAAGGGCGCTCCGCTGCCCGCCCCCGAGGCGAACACGCTGCGCTGCTACCCGACCTGGTGGAGCCCGGAGGGCGCACCCGAGCCCCTGCTGGACTGGTTCCACAAGTACGTCGTGGAGCAGGTCATCGAGTCCGACCGCATCGGTGGCTCCAGCCTGGTGAAGACCCGGTACGAGTACCCGGCCAAGGGCGGGGCGTGGCACTTCGACGACAACGAGTTCGGCAAGCCCGAGCACCGCACCTACTCCGGCTGGCGTGGTTTCGGCACCGTCACCACGATCAAGGGCGAGGAGGGCACCACCCAGTCGGTCAGCGAGAGCCGCTACCTGCGCGGCATGGACGGCGACCGGATGCCGGGTGGCGGGAAACGCCCGGTCCTGGTCAAGGACTCCGAGGGCACTGAGGTTCGCGACCACGACAGCCTGCAGGGCTTCGTGCTGGAGAACCTCGACTACGACGGCGGCGGCAAGGTGCTCTCCGCCTCGGTCAACCAGCCCTGGCTGAGCGAGCCCACCGCGACCCACGGCGAGGACAAGTCCGTCATCGTGCAGACCGGCGAGGTCCGCGGCCGCACCCGGCTGGCCGACGGGACCTGGCGCCGTACCAAGGTCGCCAAGACCTACGACCCCAAGTACGGCCTGCCGCTCACCGTCGACGACGCGGGCGACACCGCCGTCACCGGCGATGAGAAATGCACCCAGAACAGCTATCAGCAGAACACCGACAGGTGGCTGCTGGGCCTGTCCAGCCGGGTGCTCACCATCGCCGCGCCGTGTGCGGCGTTGCCGGGCAAGGACGCCGACCGGATCAGCGACGTCCGTTCCGGCTACGACCACCAGGAAGCGGGCAAGGCACCCCTGGTCGGCGAGGTGACCAGCGTCGAACGCTGGAACGGCGCCGGGTACCAGATCGTCAGCCGCACCAAGTACGACGAGTACGGCCGTACCACCGAGACCACTGACGCGGGCGGACAGCAGAACACGATCAGCTACAGCCCGGCCCGAGGCATGGCCGTCAACACCATCACCTCGCTCAACCCGTTGCAGCACAAGGCGATCAAGACCATCGAACCGGCCTGGGCCAGTCCGGTGGCGGAGATCGGGGTGAACGGGGAACGAGCCGACCTGGCCTACGACGCGCTCGGCAGGCTCACCAAGGTCTGGCCGCCGCACTACCCGAAGGTCAACGACAGCACCCCGGCCAGCACCGAGTACGCCTACGAGTACCGGCCGGACAAGCCGGCCACGATCAGCACAAAATCCTTGCAGGAGAACGGCAAGTACACGACGTCGATCAAGCTGTTGGACGGCCTGCTCCGCGAACGGCAGACGCAGACGCCCGCACTCGGCGGCGGACGGGTGCTCACCGACACCTGGTACGACTCCCGCGGTCTGGCCGCGAAGGTCAACGGTGGCTACTACAACGTCGATTCCGGCCCGGTGCCCGAACTGCTGGGCGTGCTGGACAACTCGGTCCCGAACCAGACCATCACCGAGCACGACGCGCTGGCCCGGCCCACCGAGGTGATCCAGCGCAAGGGCGATGGCACCAACCAGGCTGAGCAGAAGCGGACCAGCAGCCGGTACGAGGGCGACCGCACGCACGTGATCCCGCCGACCGGGGACACCGTCACCACGGTGATCAAGGACGCGCAGGGCCAGATCACCGAGCGCCGCCAGTACCACGGCCTGGTGCCGGACGGCGCCCACGACGTCACGACCTACAGCTACACCAAGTCGGGTCAGCTGGCCGGGGTGAAGGACCCGATGGGCAACACCTGGCGCTACGAGTACGACGCGCTGGGCCGCAAGCTCGCCGACCACGACCCCGACCGGGGCAGCACCACCTTCCGCTACAACGCACTCGACCAGCTCACCTCGACCACCGACGCCCGCGGCAAGACCCTCGCCTACACCTACGACCCCATGGGACGTAAGGACGGCATGTACGAGGACGCGCCAACCGGCAAGAAACTGGCCGAGTGGACCTTCGACACCCTGAAGAAGGGCCTGCCCACCGCCTCCACCCGCTTCGTCGACGGCGTGCCCTACACCTCCAGGGTGGACGCCTATGACGGGGCGAACCGGCCGACGAAGACCTCGGTGGTCATCCCGGCGCAGGAAGGCGCGCTGGGCCGCACTTACTCCTTCCAGGCCAGGTACTACCCGGTCACCGGCGCGCTGTCGCAGACCACCATGCCCGGGGCGGGCGGCCTGTCCGCGGAGAACGTCAACTACGAGTACAACCAGCTGGGCCTGCCGGAGAAGACCTACGGCATCCAGACCTACGCCCAGCAGCACAAGTACACCGAGTTCGGCGAGAGTTCCACGTTCTTCCTTGGCGAGGCGCCCAACCTGGCGCAGATCACGACCAATTACGAACCGGGCAGCCGCCGGATCAGCAGCATGATCCTGGACCGGGATGCCAGTCCGAACCGAGAGGTCAACTACCGGCACCTCAGCTACGACAAGGCCGGCAACATCACCCGGATCGCGGACAAGCCCGAGGGCGGCCCGCAGGACGTGCAGTGCTTCCGGTACGACTACCTGCGCCGGATGACCACCGCGTTCACCCCGAACACGGACAACTGCGCGGTCGAGCTGAAACAGCAGAACATCGGCGGCGCGGCGGCGTACTGGTACGGCTTCACCTTCGACCAGGCGGGCAACCGCAAGACCGAGGTGAAACACACCCCGCAGGGCGACACCACCCGCACCTACCAATACCCGGCCCCGGGCGGCCCCGCCGGCTCGCAGCCGCACACCGTCCGCAGCATCGAACAGTCCGGCCCAGGCGGCACCCGCAAGGACGAGTTCGGCTACAACGCCACCGGTGACACCACCACCCGCAAGGTCACCGGCTTCGAGCAGAAGCTGGACTGGAACACCGAAGGCAAGCTGACCAAGGTCACCGAGGCCGACGGCAAGGAGTCGACCTACCTCTACGACACGGCTGGCAACCGTCTGCTGAAGAAGGAGAACGGCAGCACCACGCTGTACCTGCCGGGCATGGAGCTGACCATGCCCAAGGACGGCCAGCCCACCGCCAAGCGCTACTACACCCACGGCGGCGCCACGATCGCCGTCCGCGGCACGGTCTCCGGCCTGAATTACCTGGCCGCGGACCACCAGGGCTCCCCGACCACGACGATCAACGCCGGCAACCTGGATGTCAGCCGCCGCTATCAGGACCCGTTCGGCCAGAGCCGGGGCCAGACCTCGGCCAGTTGGCCGGATGACAAGGGCCTGGTCGGCGGGGTCAATGACGGCACTGGTCTGACTCACATCGGTGCTCGTGAGTACGACAACACCACCGGTAGGTTCGTCTCGGTCGACCCGGTGATGGACCTGACCGACCCGCAGCAGATCCATGGCTATTCCTATGCCAACGGCAGTCCGGTCACCTTCGCCGATCCGACTGGTCTGGCGCCTGACTGTCGGCCGCACTGCTATGAGGGCGGGGAGAACTACAACCGGGTGACCCCGCCAGGGGTGAGCCGCGCTGACCGCGTCCGTGATGAGAACGCCCGCATCGCCCGTTCCCAGGCACGCATCAAGGCCGAGCAGAAGGCGCGCGAGCGGGCGGGGGTGAGCGATGACGAGTACCGGGAGGCCAAGCGGCTGGCCCGGATGCGGGTGATCGACGTTGTCCTTGAGGTCGCTGGTGATGTGTTGAAGGACGTCATCGGGTTGACCGATATGGAGGATTGTTTCGTCAAGGGTGAGGTCGGCGGCTGTGTGTCGATGGCGTTGAACTTGATTCCGGCGGCGAAGATTTTCTCGACGTTGGGGAAGATTATTTCGGGGATCGCGCGGGCGATTGACGCGGTGGCGACGTGGTTGGACAAGGTGCGGCCGGCGAAGGCGTTGCTGGCCAAGGTCGACAGCATCGCGGATGATCTGAAGGCCAATGGTGGGTCTTGTCCGAGGCAGAGTTTTGTGCCGGGTACGCGGGTGTTGTTGGCTGATGGGTCGTCGAAACCGGTCGAAGAGGTCAAGATAGGCGACCAGGTGCAGGCGGCTGACCCTGAGAAGGGGGAGTCCGGCTCGCGCAAGGTGGTCGGCACGGTCACTAGTGAGAGTGTCAAGCGTCTGGTGACGGTCACCGTGGATACCGACGGCGACCGTGGTGAGGTGACCGGCTCTGTGGTGGCTACGGCCAACCACCCGTTCTGGGTGGACAACCAGGGTCGCTGGGTGCACGCCGGTGAACTGAAGTCTGGCGATCAGGTGCTGGATGCTGCTGGTTCGCGGGTTTCTGTGGTGGCTACGAGTGAACGTGTCGCGATCCAACGGGTGCACAACCTGACCGTTGACGGCATACACACCTACTATGTCTCTGCTGGAACGTCCTCGGTTCTGGCGCACAATTGTGGGCCAGATGGAGAGGAGGAACTGACCAGGGTGGGTAGGTGGATGAGTGAAGTGGAAATGAACAAGATGATGGATTCAGGATTGGTCCAGGAGGGCGCGGGAGGGCGCACGTTCGTAGTTAAGTCTCTCAATCCAGATGACTACAAGGCCACCGCAAAGGGCTCGGTATATGTTGAGTTCAATGTACCGAAGGCGTCTGTTCATAACGGTAGCAAGCCTGAGTGGGGAGTAATTCCTGGTCCGAATATCCCAACTAAGCGTTTCGGTGCTCCCCCGGATTCAATGCCGCCAGCCACGTGTATTAAGTTGGTGTGCAGAAAATGAACTTCGTTGATGCGCTGACGGACTGGTGTGCTGCAGCTTCGCTGAAGCTCGATGGATCATTCGCCGTGCGATTCGGTCAATCGGAGGATGGTCGACCGAAGTCCTCGGCTTGGGTCAATGTTGAGGCTCACGGGAAGAGTGCTGAATTGATTGTGTGGTCCTCGGGTGAGGCGGAGGTGTCATTTCAGGATTTGGATGGCGCCTGGAGTGATGAGCACTACGACTTTGATTCCGTCGGTCAGATGGTCGATGTCCTCGACCTGATGATGCAGAGAGTTGGATCATAGGCAGGTAGGAATACGTGGATGTCGACGAGCCTGATCTCGGTCAAACTCGTCGACAACCACTTGAGCTGTATTTGATTGCCGCGGTCTGGCGATGAAGTTTTTTAGGCCAGCCGTAGGTGTCGCTCGGGTGGGAACCGTTGTGGTTCCCACCCGAGGTTTTTTTCAGAGCGTTTTCTCCAGGCGGGTGGCCAGGAGTTTGATGAAGTGGGAGGGATCGGGCAGGTCGCCGCCTTCGGCGAGCAGGGCCATGCTATGGAGGAGTTCCGCGGTTTCCGGCAGGGACTCGTCTGTCGGTCGTTCCGAATGCGCTGCTCGGAGGCCGGTCACCAGGCCGTGGTCCGGGTTCAGTTCCAGGATTCGCTTGATGGGTGGGAGGGGCTGGCCCATTGCCCGGTACATCTTTTCCAGGTTTGGTGTGAGGTCGTAGGTGTCGCCGACGATGCAGGCCGGGCTGGTGGTGAGGCGGGTGCTGAGGCGGACTTCCCTGACGTCGCCTCCGGTGCGGTGGACCGCCGTTATCAGGATCCGTTCGGTCAGTGCCGGGGCCTGACCTCGGCCGGTTGGCCGGATGACAAGGGCCTGGTCGGCGGTGTCAACGATGGCACTGGTCTGACCCACATCGGCGCCCGCCAGGGGTGAGCCGCGCTGACCGCGTCCGCGATGAGAACGCCCGCATCGCCCGTTCCCAGGCACGCATCAAGGCCGAGCAGAAGGCGCGCGAGCGGGCGGGGGTGAGCGATGACGAGTACCGGGAAGCCAAGCGGCTGGCCCGGATGCGGGTGATCGACGTTGTCCTTGAGGTCGCTGGTGATGTGTTGAAGGACGTCATCGGGTTGACCGATATGGAGGATTGTTTCGTCAAGGGTGAGGTCGGCGGCTGTGTGTCGATGGCGTTGAACCTGATTCCGGCGGCGAAGATCTTCTCGACTTTGGGGAAGATCGTCTCGGGGATCGCGGGCGATTGACGCGGTGGCGACGTGGTTGGACAAGGTACGGCCGGCGAAGGCGTTGCTGGCCAAGGTGGACAGTATCGCGGATGACCTGAAGGCCAATGGTGGCTCGTGTCCGAGGCAGAGTTTTGTGCCGGGCACGCGGGTGTTGCTGGCTGATGGGTCGAGTAAGCCGATCGAGGAGATACGGATCGGCGATCGTGTGCGGGCGGCTGATCCGGAGAAGGGTGAGTCGGGCGCACGTGCGGTGGTTGGCACGGTCACGAGTGAGAGTGTCAAGCGTCTGGTGACGGTCACCGTGGACACCGATGGCGACCGCGGTGAGGCGACTGGCTCTGTGGTGGCCACGACCAACCACCCGTTCTGGGTGGACAACCAGGGCCGCTGGGTCAAGGCCGGTGAGCTTGCCCTTGGCGATCAGCTTGTGGACGCTGCCGGTCGGCGGGTCGAGGCGGTGGCGACCAGCTCGTGGGTGGCGACGCAGCGAGTGCATAACTTCACGGTCGATGGCATCCACACCTACTATGTGCAGGCGGGTGGCGTGCCCGTACTCGCGCACAACTGCGGGGATGTATATCGCAGCGATCCTCGGGATCCTAGCGAGATCTTCGAGGAGGGATTTAAGCCGTTGGGTGACAACATGAATCTAGCAGAGCATGTTGCAGGAGTTTCAGGACGGTTCGCTCCGGCCTCCGGATACGTGGCGACATCTACATCGAAAGCGCACGCTATGGGTCGAAATGGTCATACGTATGTGGTGGATCGGAGAGGGGCGGCCGGGGGAATTGATGTAAATAAAGCTATTCCCGGGAATGTGCACAAGAATGAGATGGAGATTGCGGTTCCGCGAGCTATCGATTCCTGTCATATTCGTGGATGCTGGCATGGAACGACGGGCGAGTGGATGCCTAACCCGAACTACGGGGGATAATGTGGTGGAATCAATTCAGCTGCTGGCTGTCGACTCGGAATCAATAGAAATTCCGGTGTCTCTTGAGGTTGTTGACCGAGGAGAGATCGCGCTTCGGCTAAAAGTGTCGAACAAGGAATGGAGATCATTTCCTGGGGCAGACTTGTTCAAGTGCCTCTTGGATGCCCGTGTGGAGCTTGAAAAGGAAGGAATGCTACTCTGTTGTCAAGGCGCTCGACCGGATGTTTTCCCTTCGGGGATGCAACAACAGATGGAACTAGGTCGCTATGCTGCGGTTCTCGGGGGATCTGAAGAGGAAGTTGAGATTGTCGATATTTTCGCCGCAGCCGATTCGTCGCAAGTAGCCTCTGTTGAATCCCAGAGGGCCTTTGTCTATCGATTCTTCAACCTGCCGGATGTTGGTTCGGGCAAGTATGGCAGCGATAGCTAGATTGGCCTCGAACTGCCGGTTGCGCGTGAGGGGCGGGGGTGAGTGATGACGAGTACCGGGAGGCCAAGCGGCTGGCCCGGATGCGGGTGATCGATGTTGTCCTTGAGGTCGCTGGTGATGTGTTGAAGGACGTCATCGGGTTGACCGATATGGAGGATTGTTTCGTCAAGGGCGAGGTCGGCGGCTGCGTGTCGATGGCGTTTCTGTGCAAATCAAGCCGACATCAGCGCGAAGAGTGGTTCCATGATGACTGAGGGGAGCTTTGATCCGGAGGGTTGGAGAGCAGATATGATTTCCGACATTAGGAGCTCGGATATCGGTCTGGCTACGGATGCGCTGCTCGGGTTAACCTACAATGAGCCTGATAGGACATGGCTGGAAGGAGTCCTGCTCGAATGTGTCGGTCCTGGCAATGATGAGCAGATCAGGGCCTTGTCTGTGACATGTATGGGGCATGTGGCTCGACTTCATCGAGCTATTAGTCCTAAATTGATTGAAAAGCTCAAGGAGCTGCTGGGGGACCCCGTATTGGGTGGTCGGGCAGAGGATGCGCTCGATGATGTCGAGTCCTTTGTTGCCAACTGATATCGCGCTGATGTGACGTTTCGATACGGACTTCATCTCTGCTGCCGTGTCGGCCTCCTCATTGATTGATGGAGGGGCGCGGATTCGGTTCATATGAGTATGGGTACGTCACCGGCCTGGCTCCGGATTGCTGGCCTCGGCGAGGTCGGTGGCTGTGTGTCGATGGCGTTGAACTTGATTCCGGCGGCGAAGATTTTCTCGACGTTGGGGAAGATTATTTCGGGGATCGCGCGGGCGATTGACGCGGTGGCGACGTGGTTGGACAAGGTGCGGCCGGCGAAGGCGTTGCTGGCCAAGGTCGACAGCATCGCGGATGATCTGAAGGCCAATGGTGGGTCTTGTCCGAGGCAGAGTTTTGTGCCGGGTACGCGGGTGTTGCTGGCTGATGGGTCGAGTAAGCCGATCGAGGAGATACGGATCGGCGATCGGGTGCGGGCGGCTGATCCGGAGAAGGGGCAGTCAGGCGCGCGCAAGGTCGTTGGCACTGTCACCAGTGAGAGTGTCAAGCATCTGGTGACGGTCACCGTGGATACCGATGGTGACCGTGGTGAGGCGACCGGGTCTGTGGTGGCCACGGCCAATCACCCGTTCTGGGTGGACAACCAGGGTCGCTGGGTGCACGCCGGTGAACTGAAGTCTGGTGATCAGGTGCTGGACGCTGCTGGTTCGCGGGTTTCTGTGGTGGCTACGAGTGAACGTGTCGCGATCCAACGGGTGCACAACCTGACAGTTGATGGCATCCACACGTACTATGCGCTGGCCGGGGTGACACCCGTCGTCGTGCACAACTGTGGCAATGGGAGTCCTAGTGCTCCAAAACGAGGAAGGGCTGAGGATCTTCAGCCCGATCCCAAAGCAGAAGGTAATCACACAGTTTTTGAAAGGGATGCTGACGGTCGCGTGGCTCGATACCAAACCTGGAATAAGAATGAAAGAAATCCTAGTGGCTGGGATAAGGGGCCGAGATTTCGAGGTGTAGGTAAGCCGCACTCCGGGGTCGACCCGCCAATCTACTACCCCAGAGGTGGCGGGCTTGGAATCCCGGCAGTGGGAGAGAATCTACCGCCTGGCTACTAGGGAGAAGTCGATGTTGGATGCTAAGGCTGGCCAGATCCTTCGGGCTGCATTTCCGGAGGTTGACTCAGATGATCCGAGTTCCTACTTTTGGCAGCAAGGGGATTTGTTTCAGGCGCTCAGCTTTGCATGGCTTTTTTGGCCAAGATTGGTTGAGCTGCATGGAGCCATCTTTGTGGTCCTGGGTGGCGCTGATGAGACCGAAATATCTTCTCGTTTGACGACACCGCTGGCTAATGCACGCTCGGACTGGCCGCCGATGGCCTGGCCTGATGCCGTGGATAGCTATAATTGGTTCGAAATCGATCAGCTATTTCGCGGATGGCGAGGGCCGGGCGAAGTTGTTTCCGATGCTCAGGAATGTCTCGCTATCGTCTTGGTCCAGACCTGGCTCGCTCGGCTGGTCGGCGCGTATCCAGAGCGAAGTTTCTCGGTAACGTTGGTGCAGGCGGACGAAGAGGCCGGGTTGCGTATCGAAGTGCGTCAGGAGGCGCCTCAGCTAGAAACACCCAAGGGCTGGGATGGACGACGGAGATTTGTCGCTGGATCGGGACAGGGGTAGCTGTATACCGTTTTTCTCCTGGCGTTGAGGCATGGTCCCATAATCCTGAGTCGCGGTTGACAAGTTGTCGTTTCAATTGGTGCCTGATAAACCATGGGCTTTGGTTGACTGTAGCGGTGGTGGCCTCGGTGGCCACCCCGGCGCAGATCACGATCAGCCACCTATGCGGGCTCTTCTCCGCGAACCTGGGAACGGTGGGGAGACGTCCGGGCGACACGCCAGGCTGAGATGACCTGATCAGAGGCATGGGGCTCTCGCGATCCGTGATCACGGCTAATAGATCACGATCAAGGAGCCCCAGGTGGATGGTGACGTTACCGCGTCGGTTGTTGCTGTGCTGTTCGGGTTGGACGGGTTTCGGCTGTTGTCGGCCGGTGAGGTTGCCGGCGGGTTGGAGTTGCTGGTGGAGACCACCGCCGACCTGGTCGGGTGTCCGGGGTGTCGGGGATCGCGCGGGCGATTGACGCGGTGGCGACGTGGTTGGGCAAGATGCGCCCGACTGGTCAGTTGGTGGACCAGGTTCTGCCCTGGTCGCAGGTCCCGACCGCGCGGCGGAACCGCAGTCAACCTGAGTACGGCGGGCCAGCGCGGCTTCTGGCCGGGGATCGGCAGCCAGTACTAGACGGCAGCGACTTCGGACTCCAGGTAAGGAGTCACGTTGCGCATGGCTCGCTCGACGTACTCCTCCTTCTCTCCAACCGGCGCCACGTAATGCAATGCCTCCTCCGCTGCTTCCGGCCCGGCCAGCCGGGCGATGATCCAGGCGGCCAGGTAGTGCGAGGCGAGGCAGCCGCCCGCGGTGGCGAGGTTGTCCTTGGCGTAGAAGGGCTGGTTCAGGACTTCGACTCCGGCGGCCACCACCCAGGGGCGGGTGGTGAGGTCGGTGCAGGCGGGGATGTTGGTGAGCAGGCCGAGTTTCGCGAGTACCAGGGTGCCGGAGCATTGGGCGGCGAGTAGCTGGCGGGACGGGTCGAGGTTTCGCAGGGTGGTCATGATGGTGGGGTCGGCGACGACCTCGCGGGTTTGTTTTCCGCTGCCGATGATGACGGCGTCGGCGGTGCAGGCCTCGGGCAGGTCGGTCATGGACTCGATCACCACGCCGTTCATCGAGCGGACCGTGGAGGTGGGGCTGGCGATGGTGACCCGCCAGCCGGGGCGCTTGACGCGGTTGAGGACGCCGAGGGCGATGAGGGAGTCGAGTTCGTTGTAGCCCTCGAAGGTCAGGATCGCGATGTGCATGGACGGCTCCTTTCCGGTCTGGTGACGGCAGCCTAGGAGCGGCTATCCATGACAGTCGAATAATTGTCATGGATACAATCGGGACCCATGCGGATCCCTCGGTACAAGCGGATGGTCGACGCGCTCGCGGCGGAGTTGCGGTCGGGGCGCTGGCCGGTGGGGACCCGGTTGCCCACCCATCGCGAACTCGCCGCCAGGGAGGGCATCGCGCTGGTGACCGCCTCGCGGGTGTACGCCGAGCTGGAGGCGATGGGGCTGGTCAGCGGGGAGCAGGGGCGGGGCACGTTCGTGCGTGATCTGGCGCTGCTCGCTGAGGGGGTTGACCAGCAGTTCGTGGCGGCGGACGCCATCGACCTCCGGTTCAACCACCCTTCGATCCCCGGGCAGGCCGATCTGTTGCGGCAGGCGTTGCGGGAGCTGGCCACCGCGGGCGATCTGGACGCGTTGCTGCGCTACCAACCGCCCCGCGGCCGGGTCAAGGACCGGGACGCGGTGGCCCGGCACCTCCGGCGGCGCGGGCTGACCGTGCACGCCGAGCAGGTTCTCATCGTCAGCGGCGCCCAGCACGGGCTCGCGGCGACCGCGATGGCCACGCTCCAGCACGGCGATGTGGTGGCGGTGGACGCGCTGACCTACCCGGGGTTCAGGGTGCTCGCGCAGTCACTGGGGCTGGAGCTGGTGGCGGTGCCTGGCGGGCGGGCTGGGCCGGATCTTGTTGCGCTGGAACGACTGTGTGCACAGCGGCCGGTTCGGGCCGTCTACGCCATGCCGACCCTGCACAACCCGTTGGGCTGGGTCATGTCCGCGACCGCGCGCGCCCGGCTGGTGGCGATCGCGCGCCGGCACGACCTGATTGTCATCGAGGACGCCGCCTACGCCTACCTGGTCGAGGACCCGCCACCGCCGTTGGCGGCCCTGGCGCCGGAACGCACCGTGTATGTCTCCAGTCTGTCCAAGAGTGTGGGCACCGGGCTGCGGGTTGGTTTCGTTCTGGCGCCTGATGATCGGGTCGCGACGATCGCCCGGGTCATCCGGGCGACCACCTGGAGCACCCCGGCGCTCGCCACCGAGATCGCCTGCCGCTGGCTGGTGGATGGCACCGTGGATCGGCTGGAAGCCCGGAAACGCGCCGATGCCAGTGCGCGGCAGGCCATCGCGCGCGAGGTTTTCAACGGGCTGCGCGTCACGGGTCATCCGGCGTCCTATTTCCTCTGGCTGCCGCTGGCCGAGAGTGCGCGGGCGGACCGGATCGCGGCGACGCTGGCGCGGCAACACATCGCGGTCTCCACGGCCGAGGCGTTCGCGGCCACCGCCCAGGTGCCACAGGCACTCCGGCTGGCGCTGGGGTCGATCGGGCTGCCCGATCTGCGCCGGACGCTGAGTGAGGTCAGACGGGTGGTCGAGGAGGACGCGTACCGCTGACTGTCCACAAAGGACGATCCCACCCGCGGTGCAGGTGGGATCGTCTGGGGTGGTGGGGCTGGGGCGGGTTGGTCACAGCAGGTGCACGTCGGGGACGTAGAGGATCCACTTGCCGCCCTGCTCGCGGAATGCCTGCTCGCGCTTGATGATCTCCTCGGCGTGGTTCCACGCGAAGAGCAGCAGGTAGTCCGGGTACGGGGTGGTGAACTCCTCGATGGGGCGGACCGGCAGGTGGGCGCCGGGAGTGAGGCGGTGCTGCTTGCCGGGGGTGGAGTCGAACACGCCTGCCACCAGGTCGGGGCCGATGCCCGCGTAGTTGGTGACGGTGGCGCTCTTCGCGGTGGCGCCGAAGGCGTACACGGTGGCGCCCTCGTCCTTGAGCTTGCGCAGCAGGGTGACCAGGTCGCCGCAGTTGCGCTTCACCTCGGTGCCCCACTGCTCCAGGGTGGCGAGGTTGTCGATGCCGCGGTCGCGTTCCTCGGCGATGAGTTCGGCGACCCGCGCGCTCGGCTGGCGGTGCTCGGGGCGGCCGATGGTGTAGCGGACCTCGCCGCCGTGCGTGGGCAGGCGTTCGACGTCGACCAGGTCGAAGCCGAACTGCCGGGCCGCGGCCTGCACCGAGGTGGCCGAGAACAGGTAGAAGTGCTCGTCGTAGATCTGGTCGAAGCTGGCCCGCTCGACGATGTCGCCGAGGTAGGGGTCCTCGAAGACGAACACGCCGGAGGGGGAGAGCAACGCGTCCACGCCGCGGAAAATCGAGTCCAGGTAAGGGATGTGGCAGACGGTGTTCGCCGCGTAGATCACCTGGGCCGGACCCTCGGCCGCCCGGATCTCCTTGGCCACCGACTCCTCGAAGAAGGCGACCCGGACCCGCACGCCCTTGCTCGCGGCCACCTCGGCCACGTTGGCGGAGGGGTCCACGCCCAGGTGGCGGACCCCGCGCTCGGCCACCGTGCGCAGCATGATGCCGTCGTTGCAGCCGAGTTCCACCACCAGCGGGTCGGCCACGTCGCGGCACTCGGTCTCCAGCAGGCGCAGCGCGGTGCCTGCGAAGTGCTCCTGCATGCGCGCCGAGGTCGAGGAGTGGTACGCGTACTCCTCGTGGAACATCTTCTCCCTCGGCACCTCGGACATCAGCTGAACCATCGTGCATTGCTGGCACACGCCGATGGCCATGTGGAAGAAGAACTCTTCGGAGGTGTCCTCCGGCTTGCGGAAAGCATCGGAGATCGGCTGCTGGCCGAAATCGAAGAACTGGTAGACCGGGCCCCGGCAGATGCGGCAGGTAGACATATCCGCACCGTATGCGCGCCGGATTGAGTGGTGGTCGAGCTGGGCTCAGACCGCGCCTGCGGTACTGCACCCGCCGCTGGGGCGACAGGCGAGACACCGGGAGGCGGGCATGCGGGGAATCATACTCGCGGGCGGATCGGGGAGCCGACTTCACCCGATGACGCTCGCGGTGCCCAAGGAACTGCTGCCGGTCGGTGACAAACCGATGATCTACTATCCGCTCAGCGTGCTCATGCTGGCCGGTATCCGGGACATTCTGCTGATCGGTGCGCCCGCGGAACTGCCCCGGATCCGGCACCTGCTGGGTGACGGCGGGGAACTGGGGCTGCGTCTGGACTACCGGATCCAGGACGAGCCGGGTGGAATTGCCGAGGCGCTGGTCCTCGGCGCCGACCACATCGGCGAGGATTCGGTCGCGCTGATCCACGGCGACCACATTTTCCACGGCCAGCGTTTCTATTCGGTGCTGGCCGAGCACAGCGCGGACGTGCTCGGCTGCGTGCTGTTCGGCTCACCGGTGGGCGAGCCGGGCCGGTGCGGGGCGGCCGAGGTGGACGAGCACGGGCGGCTGCGCTCGATCGGGGCTGACCCGGTGTCCCGGCGTGGCAGGCGGGCGGTCACCGGGCTCGGCTTCTACGACAACGAGGTGGTCGACCTGGTCAAGAACCTGCCGCCCGCAGGGCCCGGCGAGCCGGACCTGACCCAGGTACACCGCGCCTACCTGCGGCGGGACCAGGCCAGGCTGGTCGACCTCGGCCGGGGGTTCGCCTGGCTGGAGACCGAGACACCGGAGTCGCTGCTGCAGGCAGGCCACTACGTGCGCACCCTGGAGGCGCGGCAGGGCGCGCGGATCGCCTGCCTGGAGGAGGTGGCGCTGCGGATGGGTTTCATCAGCGCCGCGGACTGCCACCGGCTCGGCGAACGGCTGGCCCGCTCGCCCTACGGCGAGTACGTGATGGCCATCGCGGCCGAGCTGGGCCCGGCCTGACCACCGCGTCCAGCCGGTCTCCAGTCGCGTTCGAGGAATCGCCAGCACCCTGAACCAGGATGTTGTGCGATTGGTGAGATATCGGCCGGGGAAGATTTGTGGAATCGCGCGAAACCCGGTCCGTGCTCTGTTCCAGCTCTCCTGTCCTCATTCCTTAAGGTGCGAAGATGAAGATTCTGGTCAACACCGGTCCCGCCCACCCGCTGTACTTCCCGGTTGTCGGACTGGCCTGGGCATTGCGTGCGGCCGGGCATGAGGTGCTGGTCGCGGCGCCGGAGAATTGGGACGCGGTGGTACGCGGTTCCGGTCTGCCCATGGCCGCGGTATCCGGTCCGATCGAGATGCGCGATGTGATGGGCAAGGACCGCGCTGGCAATCCGCTCAAATTCCCCGAATCGCACGATCAGATGGGCGGGATGACCGGATCCGGATTCGCCCGGCTCGCCGAACGGACCCTGGACGGCACCGTTGATCTGGTGGCCCGCTGGAAGCCGGACCTCATCGTCGCGGAATCCTATTCCTTCGCCACCGCCGCGATCGCGGCCAAGGTCAACGGGGTGCCGTGGGTCAAGCACACCGTCGGTCCCGGCGATCTGCCGATCGTGCCCGCGCTGAATGATGAGCTGGCGCCGGAACTGGCCCGCTTCGGCCTGGACCGGCTGCCCGAGGCCGACCTGGTCATCGACAACACCCCGCCGCTGCTGGGCGACTCCATCGCCGGCGCGCAGCCAATGCGATACGTGCCCTACGGCGAGCCCGGCCTGCTGCCCGAGTGGGTGCTCCAGCCGCGGACCAAGCCCCGGCTGCTGGTCACCCTGGGCTCGGTGCAGCCGCAGGCCGGTGGACTGCCGGTGCTGGTGCAGCTGCTCAAGGCGCTGGGCACGCTGGAGGCCGAACTGGTGGTGGCGGTGGCCGACTTCCTGGTGCCGCAGATGGGCGAGCTGCCCGGCTCGGTGGTCGCGGTCGGCTGGCAGTCGCTGACCTCGGTGCTCTCCGGCTGTGACGCCGTGGTGCACCACGGCGGGCCGGGCACCATGATGACCTGCCTGACCCACGGTCTGCCGCAGGTGGTCATTCCTGGCATGGGCAAGCCGCTGTCCGCGATCGGCAAGCTGGCCGAATTCGGCGCCATCCGCCGGATCGAGCCGCGGGAGCTGACCCCGGAACTGCTGCTGGAAGCCACCGGGGCGCTGCTGGCGCAGGAGAGCTACGGCGAGCGGGCCAGGGAGGTGCGGGACCAGATTGCCCAGCTGCCCTCGCCCGCGGATCTGGTGCCCGTGCTCGAGAAGCTCGTCGCGAAGTAGCCGGCGGTGACCCGGGTGGCGGTGCTCGGCGGCACCGGATGGCTCGGCAGGCAGGTGTGCGCGAGTTTCGCCCGGCACGGTGACGAGGTCATCGTGGTGGCGCGCAACCCAGCGCCCTACCTGGCCGAGCACCGGTTCGCCCGGCTGGACCTGGCGCTGGCCGCGCCGGAGACGATCACCGACCTGCTCCGCGCCGAGCGGGTGGACGTGGTGGTCAACGCGACCGACGCGGCCAATGCCACCGACGGCTGGGCCAACACCGAGGAGCAACTGGCCCGCGGCAACGTCGGCCTGGCCCGCGCGGTGATCGGCGCGGTCGGCGCGCTGCCCTGGCGGCCGCGCCTGGTGCACATGGGCACCATCCTGGAATACGGCGAGGTGCCGGCCGGGACGCTGATTGATGAGAACCTGGCGCCGGACCCGCGCACCCCCTACACCCGGACCAAGCTGGACGGCTCGCTCGCGGTGCTGGACGCGGCCGCCGCCGGTGCGGTGGACGCGGTGGTGCTGCGGCTGTCCAACATCTCCGGGCCGCACCCCTCTCCGGCCAGTTTCGTCGGGAAACTCATCGCCATGCTGTGCACCGCGCTGGACTCCGGCGTGCCGATGACGGTGACCGTGACCGAGGCGACCAGGGACTACCTGGACGTGCGCGACGCCGCCGAAGCGGTCCGGCTGGCCGCCGGGGCGCCGGTGACCGGCCGGGTGATCAACCTCGGCAGCGGCCGGGCGGTCACCATCCGCGAGCTGGTGCGCACCTTCGTCGCCGCGGCCGGACTGCCGCCGGAGATGCTGCGGGAGCGGAACCGGCGGGTGGTCAGCCTCGGCGGGGACTGGACCCAGGTCGACATCGGACTGGCCAGGGACCTGCTGGGCTGGTCGCCGCGGATCCCCCTGACAGACTCGCTGCGGGACATGTGGCGGACCGCGGTGGCCGAACAGGTCGTCGCCGGAAGCTGAAAACCTCTTTGTTACCAACGTAAAACGCCGCTGGGCCGGTCTCCGATATCGGGACCGGCCCAGCGGCGTGTGCTGCTCAGCGCAGTGGCTGATCGGTGCGCGTGCCGACGAACAGGCCGCAGTTGAACCGGCCGCCCGGCAGGTACTCCACCCGGCACCCGGCCTGCTCGAAGGCCGCCTCGTACTGCTCGCGCTCGAACAGGGTCATCCAGTGCACATCGGTGTAGTGCTTGATGCCCGCGTCCCGCTGCGCGTCGATGTAGTGCACGGTCATCGGCACCTGGTCGCCCTCCCTGGTGGAGTGCGACACCCGCACCGTCACCCGGTCCTCCGTGCGGACCAGGTCGTTGGCGATGTAGCCCGGCAGGAAGCCGTCCGGGAAGTACCAGGGCTCGATGATGATCACCCCGCCCGGGTTCAGGTGGTGGGCGAAGCTCTTCAGCGTGCTGTCCAGCGCGGCGGTGCTGCCGACGTAGCCGATCGAGCTGAACATGCAGACCACCGCGTCGAAGGTCCGCTCGACGTGGAAATCACGCATATCGCCTTGGTACACCGGGATATCCGGCATCGCCCGGTTGGCCCGCGCGATCATGTGCTCGGACTGCTCCAGCCCGGCAACGGTGCCGAACTCCTGCTTGAGGTGGGCCAGGTGCCCGCCGGTGCCGCAGGCCACGTCCAGCAGCGAGGCGGCATCGGGTTTGCGCGCGCGCACCAGCGCGGCCAACTCGGTCGACTCGCCCGCGTAGTCCTTGTCACGACTGGCGTAGATCAGGTCGTAGATCTCGGCGTAGGCCGCGCCGTACATGTCATCACCAACCTCGGTGTGGGATGGGGGATCCAGGGGTCAGACGGGCAGACTCGGCCGCGGCACGGTGCTCGCGCACACGGTGTCCGCGGCAGGCAGCTCGCCGTCCAGCAGGTACCGCTCGACCAGCTCGTCCACTGCCGCGTTGCCGCGGAAGGCGTAGATCTCGTGCTGGCCGGAGTCCTCGACGGTGATCAGCCGGTGGCCCAGCCGCTCCGCCAGGGCCGCGCCACCCGGGTAGTAGTCGATCGGGTCGCCGTCGGCGTGCACGACGAGCCCGGCCGGGTAGCCCTCGCGGCGCAGCGTGACGGGCCGCTCCGGCGGGGTGAAGGTGCGGAAGGCGCCACTGAACGGCTGGGCGCGCATCACGCAGTTGCCGTACGGGTACTTCTCCCGGTACTCGCGCATGTCCGCGTAGTAGGTCTCCAGGTCGGTCGGCCAGTCCTTCTCCGCGATCACCGCGTCCAGCACCCCGCAGCGGGTCGCGCCCTCGGTCTCCGTCGGCGGCCAGATCCGCTCGTCGGCCAGCCACTTCTCGGCCAGCCCCTTGTCGCCGGTGCGCAGATCGGCGACCAGCCTGCCCAGCTCCTCCCAGCGGGCCCGGTCCGCCGAGCGGGAGGCCAGCGCGCAGTCCAGCAGGGTGCGCAACCCGGTGCTCTCCGGCTGGGCGCCGAGCGCGGCCACCGCCTCCTCGACGGTGGCCAGCACCGCCGCGGCGGAATCGCCGAGCGAGAAATGTCCGGATCGTCCCGCGACCCATTCCGCCCATTTATCGAGATTTGCCCGGTTTGCCGGTCCCTGTGCCATGAGCTGTTCCCGCCAGGACCAGTCCGGGTGCACGCAGGAATCGAGCACGTTGCGGTCCAGCCGGTCCGGGAACAGCGCGCCGTAGACCGCGCCGGCATAGGTGCCGTAGGTGTAGCCAAGGTAATTGATCTTGTCTTCACCCAGCGCGGCCCGGATCACGTCCATGTCCCGCACCACGTTGCGGGTGCTGAAGTGCGGGCGCTGCGGACCACCTGCCCGGTGGGCGCCCTGCTCGCGCGCCCTGGCGTCCTCGGCGATGGTGACCAGCAGGCCATCCGGCGGCCTGGAGTCGGGTTTCGCCTGGACAGGGGTGATCTCGGCGAGCAGTGGGGTGGAGCCGCCGGTGCCCCGGGGGTCGAACCCGATCACGTCGTAGCGCTCGGTCAGCCGGGTGTGCGCCAGCGCGGCCGGGAAACGGGTGCCGAGGCCGAAATAGCCGCCGGGGCCACCGTTGAGGGTGAGCAGGATGCCGCGTCGCCGGGCCGGGTCCGTCGCCTTTTTCCGACTGAGGGCAATTGACAGCTTTTCGCCGCCGGGATCGGCGTAATTCAGCGGGACCGTGATGGTCGCGTATTCGAGTCCGTCTTCGGTCGCGCCGGACCACACCGGTTCCTGACTATGGAACTCGGACTGGCCGGGCGGTGGCGGTTCAGTGGTCATGGCGCTCAGCTCGACCTCCACAAATAGGAAATTCCCGAGGCTCAGGGTCGCCAGGCCACCTTGAATGCCCGTGGAAGCGGGCTTGACCTGCCGGTGGTTCCCGGCCGCGATCCGGCCAGGCTCAGGCGAGCCTCGACAGGCCGCCCGCACCCTCGGCCCAACCGAGGAAAGGGATCGGAGATGTCACCAGTGACAGCGCGGTCCGAGCCGCCGGTCGTGCTGCTGTTCCCTGGCCAGGGCGCCCAGCACCCGCGGATGGCGGCCGGCCTCTACCAGCACGAGCAGACCTTCACCTACTGGATGGACCGGGCCTTCGAGTTGTTCGGCGCGGACGGGCCCCGGCTGCGCGCGGCGTGGCTGGCCGCCGAACCCCCGCCGGACTACGACGACGTCTCGGTGGCCCAGCCGCTGCTCTACGCGGTCAACCACGCGATGGGCCGGATGGTGCTGGACTGGGGCGTGCGCCCGGTGGCACTGCTCGGGCACAGCGTTGGCGAGATGGCCGCGGCCACCCTGGCCGGGGTGCTGGAGTTCGCCGACGGCATCCGGCTGATGGACGAGCGGATCACCGAGTTCGCCCGCACTCCGCCGGGCGGGATGCTCGCGGTGTCGGCCTCGGTGGCCGAGGTCGCCGACGTGCTCGGCGAGCGGGTGCACCTGGCCGCGGTGAACGCGCCCCGTCAGCTGCTGCTGGCAGGGGAGGCCGAACCACTGGCCGAGGCGGCCCGGACGCTGACCGAACGGCACCTGGTCTGCCGGGATGTGCTTGCCAGGCAGGCATTCCACAGCCCGGTGGTGGCGCGGGCGGTGACCGCCTCGCTGCCCGGCTGGCGCTCGGTGCCGCTCTCGCCGCCGCGGCTGACGCTCTACTCCGCCTACACCCAGGGCGTGCTCACCGCCGAGACCGCGCGGGATCCGGTGTTCTGGGCCAACCAGGCCGCCGACACCGTGTATTTCGCGCCGACGCTGACCAGGTTGCTGGCCGAGCAGGGTGACTGCGTGCTGGTGGAGGCCGGGCCGGGCACCAGCCTGAGCGTGCTGGGCCGCCGCCAGCCCTCGGTGGTCAAGGGCGGTGGCCGGGTGCTGCCGCTGCTGCCCGACCGGCACCGGGGCGACCAGCTCGACCAGGACACCACCACCGCGGCGCGGCTCGCCCTGGCCTCGCCCGTTCCGACCACGAGAGGCGCCTGATGACCAGCACCGAATCGACCCGCACCGAGGTCACCCACCGGATCGAGGTGGCCGCACCGGCGGCGGCGGTCTACCGGATCGTCGCCGACGTGTCCCGGTGGCCGCTGTACTTCCCGCCCACGGTGCGGGCCGAGCGGATCGCGGGTGACGACACCGAGGAACGCATCCGGATCTGCGCGCTGGCCAACGGCGACCTGCGCAGCTGGGAATCCCGCCGCAGGCTGTTCCCCGACCGGTTCCGGGTGGAGTTCGAGCAGGTCGTGACCGCGGACCCGGTGGCGGCGATGGGCGGGATCTGGACGGTGCGCCCGGAATCCGACGGCGGCTGCGTGATCGTGCTAGACCACCACTACCGGGCCGTCGGCGACGATCCGGCGAACCTGGCCCGGATCGCCAGCGCGGTGGAGACCAACAGCGTGGCCGAACTGGCCAATCTCAAGCGGGTGGCCGAGCGCGCGGCGGAGGAGGCCGAGCTGCTGTTCGAGTTCGCCGACACCGAGACCTTCGCCGCGCCGATCGAGCAGGTCTACGACTTCCTCTACGACGCGGCCAAGTGGCCAGAGCGGCTGCCGCACGTGGTGCGCCTGGACCTGCGCGAGGACACCACCGGCTTGCAGCACATGGAGATGGACACCCGCTCACCGGACGGCTCGGTGCACACCACGATCTCCGGCCGGGTCTGCGAGCCGAACCGGCGCATCTCCTACAAGCAGGTCAAGTTGCCGGCGGCGCTGCGGGCGCACAACGGCGAATGGCTGTTCGAGCCGACCGCCGACGGCCGGGTCCTGGTGACCGCCCGGCACCAGGTGTTCCTGGACCCCGAGGGCATCGCCGCCCTGCCTGCGCCGCCGGAGTCGCTGGCGGCGGCCCGGACCGCGGTGCGCAACGCACTCGGCGCGAACAGCCGGGCGACCTTGGCCAAGGCGCGCGAGCACGTCGAAGCGCGCTGACCCCCGACCGAACCACAGAATGAAGGTGATCTCCGCATGAGTACCCAGCTGACCCTGGACGAGCTGAAGGAGTTCCTGGCCCGCGCGGTGGGCGAGGACGAGTCCGTCGACCTGGACGGCGACGTCCTGGACACCAACCTGATGGACCTGGGCTTCGACTCGCTCGCGATCATCGACACCACGAGCAGGCTGGAACGGCACTTCAAGATCAAGATTCCGGAGTCGGCGGCCGCGGACATCGAGACCCCCCGGCACCTGCTCGACCTGGTCAACCAGCAGGTCGCGCTGGCCGGGTCCACGGTCTGAGGCACCGCTCCCGGACAGCCGGACGGGGCGGGCGCGCAGCTAGCGCACCCGCCCCGTTCTCGTTGTTCACGGCCTGGTCAGCACCATGGCCGAGGCGAATCCGCCGTGACCGCGGGCGAGCACCAGCGCGGTGCCGATCTCCCGCGCCCGCGGCGAACCCACCACCAGGTCCAGCGCCGGATCGGTCTGCTCCGGCTCGATGCCCGGCACCGCCGGGATCATGCCGTCGCGCAGGCTGAGCAAGGCGGTGGCCGCGTCCAGCGCGGACCCGCCGGAGAGCAGCCTGCCCACCAGTGCCTTCGGTGCGCTGACCGGGACCCGCCGGTCGCCGAACAGGGTGCGCAGCGCGGTGGCCTCGGCGGTGTCCAGGGCGGGCACGCCCGCCGCGTCGGCGAAGACCACGTCGACGTCCGCCGCGGTGAGCCCGGCCTCGGTCAGCGCGGCCCGCGCCGCCCGCACCAGGGCGCCGCCGCCGATCGGGTCCGGGTCGAAGGCCGCGCCGTGCCCGGCCAGCACCCCGTACACCGAGGGCGCGCCACGCTGCGCCGCCCCGGCCCGGGACTCCAGGATGAGCACCGCGCCGCCCTCACCTGGCACGAAGCCGCCGCTGTCCGGGTGGAAGGGCAGGTAGGCCCGGTCCGGATCGTCGCCCCGGCACACCCCGGCGGCCACCGACAGGGTGGACAGGCCGTAGGGGCACAGCATGCTGTCGAAGCCGCCTGCGGTCATCACCGCGGTGCCCTTGCGCACCCGCCTGCGGGCGAAGGCCAGCGAGTCCAGGCCGCCGGCCTGCTCGGAGATCACTACCCCGCTCGGGCCGCGCATGCCGTTGCGGATGGAGATCTGGCCCGAGTTCACCGCGTAGTACCAGGCGAAGGACATGTACGGGCTGACCTCCTCCCAGCCCTGGCCCCACAGCTTCTGCAGCTGCTGCTGGCCGAACTCCAGCCCGCCGGTGGCGCCGGAGACGGCCACGCCCATCGAGTACTCGGCCAGCGCCGCCGGATCCACCGCCGCGTCGGCCAGTGCCGCGTCCGCGCACACCATGGCCAGCCGGGTGAGCCGGTCGGTCTGCGGCAGCAGCTTGCGCGGGAAGGCCAGTTCGGCCTCGGACTCCGGCACCTCCGCGGCCAGCCGGACCGGGTAGCCGGTGGTGTCGAAGCGGGTGAAAGGCCGGATCGCGGACTCACCCTTGAGCGTTGCCGCCCAATAGCTTTCGGTGTCGGTACCGTTCGGCGCGAGCACGCCGATACCGGTCACCACCACGTCCTGATCACTCATGCCGCCCGCCCTCCCGAGGTGAGCGCCAGCGCGCTCTGGAAGCCGCCGAAGCCACTGCCCACGGTGAGCACCGCGTCCAGTCGCCGCTCCCGCGCGGCGCCGGGCACGTAGTCCAGGTCGCACTCGGGATCGGCCTCGGTCAGGTTGGCCGTGGGCACCACCACCCCGTGCTTGATCGAGAGCGCGCAGGCGGCGATCTCGATCGAGCCGATGGCGCCAAGGGAGTGCCCGACGATGGCCTTGATCCCGCTCATCGGCGTGCGGTAGGCGTGGTCGCCGAGGCTGCGCTTGACCGCCGCGGTCTCGTGCCGGTCGTTCTGTTTGGTGCCGGAGCCGTGCGCGTTGACGTAGTCGATGTCCTCGGCGTTCAGCCCGGCCTCGGCCATCGCCAGGTTGATCGCCTCGGCCATCTCCCGGCCGTCGGCCTTGAGCCCGGTCATGTGGAAGGCGTTGCAGCGGGCGGCGTACCCGGCCACCTCCGCGTAGATGGTGGCGCCGCGCCGCCGGGCGTGCTCGTACTCCTCCAGCACCAGCACGGCCGAACCCTCGCCCAGGATCAGCCCGGTGCGGTTGCGGTCGAAGGGCCTGCAGGCCGTGGCCGGATCGTCGTTGCGGGCCGAGGTGGCCTTGATCGAGTCGAAGCAGGTGAGAGTGATCGGCGAGATCGGCGCGTCGGTGGCGCCGGTGATCATGACGTCGGCCGCCCCGTCCCTGACCAGCTCGGCGGCGTAGCCGACCGAGTCGATGCCCGAGGTGCAGCCGGTGGAGATCACCGAGGCCGGGCCGAGCGCGCCGGTGCGCACGGCCACCTCGGCCGCGATCGAACTGGGCAGGAAGCCCTCGTAGAGGTGCGGCACGGCGTAGCCGGGATCGAGCACCCAGTCCTTGCCGCCGTTGGACAACACCGCGTACTCCCGCTCCAGCGTGGTGGTGCCGCCGACCGCGCTGCCCAGCGCCACCCCGGTGCGCTCGGCCAGCTCGCCGTCGATGACCAGGCCGCTGTCGCGCACCGCCTCCCTGGCCGAGACCAGCGCCAGCTGGGTCGCGCGGTCGGTCCGTCTGACCTCCTGCCGGGTCAGGCCGTGTAACAGCGGATCGAAGTCGATTTCGGCGGCGACCTGGCAGCGGTGCGCGGCCGGGTCGAACGCGGTGATCCTGCGGGTCGCGGTCCGGCCGCTGACCAGCAGGTCCCAGAACGGCTGCGTCCCGATCCCTCCCGGCGCGGTCACGCCGATTCCAGTAATGACTGCCCGTCGGGCCATGGGGCCTCCTTGAGATGCCGTCAGGGCGCAGCGTGCGGGCGGTCTCTCGACTCACGGTCCAGGCCCGTTCAAAAGGAGATCGAGCCGCCCCGGCGAGCCTGACCCGGTCAGTGCCGAGCAACTCGTGGTCGGAGGACCCATGCCCCAACGCGTCATCCCGGACGTGCGCAAGTCAGTCGTGGTGCGGGCCAGCCCGCTGCAGTGCTTCGAGGCCTTCACCCAGCGGCCCGCCGACTGGTGGCCGCCTTCGCACGTGTTGCTGCGCACGCCGCGGATCGGTCTGGCCATGGAGCCGGGCGTCGGCGGCCGGTACTACGAGTGGGACGCCGAGGGCAATCAGATCGCCTGGGGCGTGGTGCTGGAGTGGAACCCGCCGCACGGGCTGCGGATGACCTGGCGGGTGGACGGCCGCTGGCAGTCCATCCCGGATGACGAGCGGGCCAGCGAGATCGAGGTGAGCTTCACTCCGGCCGGTCCCGGTCAGACCAGGGTGGAGCTGGCGCACGTCCGGCTGGACAAGCACGGCCCGGACGCCGAGCGGATCTTCCAGGCCCTGGACGGCCCCAGCCCCGGCGAGACCCTGCAGCGCTTCGCCGAGGTGGTCTGATGTCCGCCGAGCCGACGCTGCGGGAGATCGCCGACGGTGTGCACGCCTACGAGCAGCTGCCCGGCGGCTGGTGCCTCAACAACGCCGGGCTGATCGTCTCCCAGGGCCACGCGGTGCTCATCGACACCGCGGCCACCCAGGCCAGGGCCCGGCGGCTGCGCGGGCAGACCGAACTGATCGTGCCGGGCGGGCCGGACCTGCTGGTCAACACGCACTTCCACGGCGACCACGTCTTCGGCAACACCGAGTTCACCCCGAAGGCCACGGTGATCGCGCACGAGCAGACCCGCGCGGACAGCGCGGAGGCCGGGCTGGCGCTGTGCGGGCTGTGGCCGGGGGTGGAGTGGGGCGAGCTGGAGCTGACCCTGCCCGATGTGACCTTCCAGGACCGGTTGCGGCTGCACGTGGGCGAGCTGACCGTGGAACTGGAGCTGGTCGGCCCGGCGCACACCGCCAGCGACGTGATCGCCTGGGTGCCGCGGCGGCGGGTGCTCTTCGCCGGTGACGTGGTGTGGTCGGGAGTGACTCCGTACGTGCTGATGGGCTCGATCGAGGGCTCGCTGCGCGCGCTGGACCGGATGCGCGCGCTGGACCCGGCGGTGGTCGTCTCCGGGCACGGCCCGGTGGCCGGACCCGAGGTGCTGGACGCCACCGAGGCGTACCTGCGCTGGGTGCGCGAACTGGCCAAGGACGGGCTGCGCACCGGGCAGTCCGCGCTGGAGGTGGCCAGGGCCGCCGACCTCGGCCCGTTCGCCGCCCTGGTCGACCCCGAGCGGCTGGTGGGCAACCTGCACCGCGCCTACGCCGAGCTGGACGGCCTCGCGCCGGGCGCGCGGCTGGACGTGGGCGCCTCGTTCCGGGAGATGGCCGAGTTCCACGGCGGCCTGCCGCCCTGCGCTGCCTGACCCGCCGCCTGAACCCTTTGGAGGACAACGACATGAGCAACCAGAAGATCGCCTTCGTCACCGGTGTCAGCAGCGGGATCGGCCTGGCCGTGGCGAAGAACCTCATCGCGCAGGGCATCGCCGTCTTCGGCTGCGCGCGCGACGCCGAGCGGGTGGCCACGGTGCTGAAGGAGCTGCGGGATCAGGGCGGCACCGCGGAAGGCACCTCCTGCGATGTCACCTCGCCCGAGGACATCCAGGCCGCGGTGGCCGCCGCGGTGGCCCGGTTCGGCCGGATCGACATCCTGGTCAACAACGCGGGCCGCGGTGGCGGCGGCGAGATCGCCACCATGGACGAGGCGATCTGGCATGAGGTGTTCAACACCAATGTGAACAGTGTGTTCCGGCTGACCAGGGAGGTGCTCAACGCCGGCGGCATGGCCGGCTCCGGCTGGGGCCGGATCGTCAACATCGCCTCCACCGCGGGCAAGCAGGGCGTCATGCTGGCCGCGCCCTACACCGCTTCCAAGCACGCGGTCATCGGGTTCACCAAGTCGGTCGGCTTCGAGCTGGCCAAGTCCGGGATCACGGTCAACGCGGTGTGCCCCGGCTATGTGGAGACCCCGATGGCGGTCCGGGTCCGGCAGGGCTTCGCCCAGTACTGGGGCACCACCGAGGAGGAGGTGCTGGCCAAGTTCAACGCCAAGATCCCGCTCGGCCGCTACTCCACCCCGGAGGAGGTCGCGGGCCTGGTCGGCTACCTGACCACGGACGCGGCCGCCGCGATCACCGCCCAGGCGCTCAACGTGTGTGGCGGCTTGGGTAACTACTAACGTGTAAAAGTTCCCTATTGACGGTTGCTCGATTTACCACCTGCGTTATAAAAATGAGATAGTGTACTTAGGGCAGGTATCAGAAAATCGTTCACCTTGTCAAGACATGTTTGTACGGAAAATTCCGCGCTGGGGATTTGAGTCAGGTTCGAGCGGGTTGCTCGACCATCTCGCGATCACCCCCTAGGCTG
Source organism: Crossiella sp. CA198 (assembly GCF_052078295.1). NCBI lineage: Bacteria > Bacillati > Actinomycetota > Actinomycetes > Pseudonocardiales > Pseudonocardiaceae > Crossiella > Crossiella sp. CA198. The sequence goes on along the minus strand of NZ_JBQJIM010000038.1, from coordinate 1,625 downwards.
ATCGGCAGGCCGTGTACTGGGCGGTCTGGGGGCAAGGCATGGTTAACTGGTCGCTGAATACAGCGGCAGATCCCGCCTACGACGACGTAGCATCGTGGATTCCTGGGGTAAGCAACCTCATCAGCTGAATCCGTATCTCTGGGGGCTTTTGTAATGCAGGTACGTCTTCTAGGAGAGTTAGAGGCAACATTGAATGGGCGGTCGGTGGCACCCACCGCCGCCAAGCCACGACAGGTCCTGGTGCTGCTCGCGCTGCACGCAGGGAAGATCGTTTCGGTCCCGACGCTGATCGAGGAGCTCTGGGGTGATCGCCCCCCGCTCAGCGTCCGGACCACACTTCAGACCTACATCCTGCAGCTGCGCAGGCTGATCGAGTCCGCGATGCCGCCGGAGGCCAGCGGCACCGCCAAGGACGTGCTGCTCACCCGCTTCGACGGCTACGTGCTCGACATCGACCCGGACAACGTCGACGTCCGCGCGTACGAGGCCCTCATCCAGGAGGGCAACCGGGCGGTGGAGGAACGGGACTTCGAGGCGGCGTCCCGTTTTCTCGGCATGGCACTGGCCAAGTGGCACGGGCAGGCCCTGGTCGACGTCCGGATCGGGATGCCGCTGAGCATCGAGGTGGCCCGGCTGGAGGAGAGCAGGCTCAACGCGCTGGAGGCGCGGATCGGGGCGGACATCGGACTCGGCAGGCACCAGGCGGTGCTCAGCGAGCTGACTGTGCTGACCGCCCGGCATCCCATGCACGAGAACCTCTGCGCGCACTACATGGTCTCGCTGTACCGGTCGGGACGGCAGTGGCAGGCCCTGCAGGCGTTCAAGACCCTGCGCAACACGCTGAACAAGGAGCTGGGCGTCGAGCCCTCGGTGCGGCTGCGCAACCTCCAGCAGGCCGTGCTGCGTTCCGAACTGGATCTTGACCAGCCCGAGCCGGTGGCCGCCGTCCGCCGGGTCGGACTCGGTTAGGCGCCGGGGCGGTGCTGACCACGATGGTGTTGACCACCAAGGAAAGGAACGGGGCATGGCGGAGGTAGGCGCGGAGCGCTACGTCGAGGTGCTGAGGTTCTACGCCCGGCAGATGTCCCTGCTGGACCGGCTGGACCTGGACGGCTATCTGGGCACCTTCACCGAGGACGGGGTGACCCACCACGTCCACCACGGCAAGAAGCTCGAGGGCAGGGCGGCGATGCGGGCCTTCGCCGAGGCCGCGCTGCCGCGGTACCGGGAGAACGTGCCCCGGCACTGGAACGACCACTACGAGATCGAGCAGGACGCCGACGGGGATCTCACCGTCGGCTACTGCTCACTGGTCACCCTGACGGACAAGGAGGGCAAGGTGCGCTTCGAGTCGACCTTCGCGGTCACCGACGAACTGGTGCGCAGGGACGGGCGGTTACTGGTGCGCTCGCGGACCCTCGTGCGCGACCGGCCGGCCGCGGCCTGATTCCGAGCCACGGTGTGTTGGCCGTTGTCGTACATGGTGTTGGCCGAACTGGTACTGACGTGCCCCGAAAAATCCGGACTCGACCCAAAAGGAAAATATCACGCCACCGACTGGTTCACAAACCACCCGGCCAAAACCTCCGCAGGAGGTCGGTAACCCAACCCCGAATGAAGCCGAC